>JAFZPO010000032.1 GCA_017550305.1 Clostridia bacterium | reverse complement strand
CTTTTTCTGTATCGGTCTGCGGACGCAGCCTCTTTTCATCCTCTGAGAAGAAGTAAAGCAGCTCGTCCGGAACGGTCAGGTAGATATTCTCATCCGGGCGGAAGCGGTAATTGCCCGACTTCACCATGACAGTCTGGCCCGCGTCCGCCCCTTCGGTCAGTTTCACTTTATATATCGTCTCACTGCCCATCATCTCACGCGTCAGCACGGTGCCGCTGATCTGGTAGGCAGCGTCTGTTTCCTGTTTTTCATAGGAGAGCTGTGCGCTCTCGGGCCTGTAGCCGAAGAAGCCTTCAGGGAGCTTGAGCACGTTCATCGGCGGCGTGCCGATGAACTGCGCGGTAAACACGTTGTCGGGATCAAGATAGATCACTTCGGGCGCGGCCATCTGCATGATCTTGCCCTTATCCATCAGGATGATGGTATCGGCCATGGCCATGGCCTCGGACTGGTCATGCGTCACATATACGAATGTGGATTTCAGCTTATGATGCAGCTCGATCAGCTCACTGCGCATGGAAACGCGCAGTTTCGCGTCCAGGTTGGAAAGCGGTTCGTCGAGCAGGAAGACGTCGGGCGTCTTCACCAGTGCGCGCGCGAGCGCGATGCGCTGCCGCTGGCCGCCGGAGAGCTCATTGGGCCTGCGGGTCAGGTACGGCGTCAGGCCGACCGTTTCGGCGACCTCGTCCACCATACGCCTGCGGTCTTCCTTGGGTACCTTGTTGTTGCGCAGACCGAACTCGATGTTCCCCCGAACGGACATGGTGGGATAGATCGCGTAATTCTGGAATACCATCGCGATATTCCTTTTCCCCGCCGGCAGGTCCGTTACGTCCAGATCATTGATGTACAGTTTGCCGCATGACTGCGGGCCGATACCTGCAATGATGCGCAGCAGGGTCGTCTTGCCGCAGCCCGAAGCACCGACCAGAACGGTAAATGACCCGTCCGCGATACGAAGATCCAGGTTTTCGATTACTTTGGTATTTCCAAAGCTTTTGCAGATTTTGTCAAAAACGATCTCGGCCATAACTGTACGTTCCTTTCATTGGATAAATAAATGGCTTTGCCACCGGAGGCAGCGAATGCCTCCGGTGGCGTGATGAAATTATGTTTTCAGAAGCGATTACAGGATATCGGGATCGAACACGACATCCTTCTGGGCATTCAGGTAAGCAATGCCTTCCTCAACAGTCATCGACTGATCAAGGATAACATAGTTCCAGACTTTTGTCACCTCGCCCTGCCATGCAGCCAGGAACGGGGAGGCATAGCCCTCGATAGCGAACTCAAGGACGTCATACGCATACTTGTAGCTGGGATTCTCGGCCCAGAAATCAGCCATCTCCTTGGTGGCGCCGGCGCTGTAGGTCACAGGCACATAGCCGGTAGCCTGGGAGTTGATGATCTGCTGGGAGTCGCTGAGCAGGAACTTGAGGAATTCCCAGGAAGCAGCGATCTGCTGGTCGGTATTGTTCTTGGACACGATGACCATGTTGGAACCGCCGGTGGAAGAGCAGGCCTTGCCGCGGAAGCCGGGGATCGGAGCGAAGCCGACATTCAGGCCCTTCTCGGCAGCATTCTTCAGGATGGTGCTCATGGAGCCGCAGGAATCGGTGATGCAGGCCAGCTGGCCGTTGTAGAAGTTGTTCAGCCTGTTGGTGCCGTCATCCGTTACGGTGAACTTCTCGATCCAGCCTTCCTGAGCGCCGGTGTTCCACCAGGTCAGGACTTCCTGGAGAGCGCCGTCATCCAGGCTGATCGGGGACATACCATCGGGAGCGACCAGTCCGGCACCGTCGATGGACTTAATGAAAGCGCCGATTACGAAGTCAGTGGCAACGCCGGCACGCCAGCCGGGAATGCCCTGCTCAGCATAGATCTTCTTGCAGGCTTCGGTGAAGGTCTCGATATCGCCGGGGATGGTGTCATAGCCGGCCTTGGCCCAGATGTCCTTGTTGTAATACACGATGGAGTCGGGACGGATGTAGGGCAGGGCGACCAGTGCGTCACCGTAGTACAGGCCGCGGTTGAAGCACTCCAGCAGGTTGGCCAGGTCGAAGCCATCGCGCTCTGCGTAGGGCAGCATGTCAGCCAGCATGCCCGCAGCAGCCAGCGTGCCGACAGTGGTGAAGCCCAGCAGCGCGATCTGGCAGTTCTCGCCGGTCTGGCTGTCGATGGCAACACGGGAATAGATCTCGGTATTGCCGCCGCCGTACTCAGCGATGACCGTAATGCCCTTGTCGTTCGTCTTGTTGAACTCTTCAACGACACGGTTCATCTCGTCCAGATGGACGCCCGAGGAACGGGAGTGAACCAGGGTGATCGTAATCGGTTCGGTGACTTCGACTGTATCGGCCAGGCCGACCAGCGGAAGCGCCAGTACGATCGTCAGTACCAGCATCAGAGAAAGCAGTTTCTTCATGGTTTTTTTCCTCCTTAAAAAGATTTAGGTTCTTTACTTCATCATCGCCGTCCCCGTGCGGGAAGCGATGTTCGGTACACATTAATCCCTTTTTGTCAGTACCTTCCCGGTATTGACAAGGTAACGCGCGATATCATCCCTTACCGCTTCGGGAAGGCTGGTCAGGTTGACTTCGTAATTGAACGTCCCTTTATAATCGATATCGCTGAGCGCGCTCATGACG
>JAFZPO010000231.1 GCA_017550305.1 Clostridia bacterium | reverse complement strand
TATGTAACGCACGACCAGGAAGAAGCGCTGACCATGAGCGACAACATCGTGGTTATGTCCGAGGGGAAAATCCAGCAGATCGGCACGCCTGAAGACATCTACAATGAGCCGCAGAACGCTTTCGTGGCGGACTTTATCGGAGAATCCAATATCGTCAATGGTGTCATGCTGGAGGATGGAAAAGTCCGCTTCTCCGGCCATGTGTTTGATTGTGTGGATGCCGGATTTGAAAAGAACGAACCGGTTGATGTTGTCATTCGTCCGGAAGACGTGGATATCGTTCCCGAAGAGAAGGGAATGCTGAAAGGTGTCGTTACTGGTGTGACTTTCCTTGGCGTTCACTATGAGATTATCGTGGACATTGGCGGCTTTAAGTGGATGATCCAGACAACGGACTTTGTGGATGTGGACGAGAGGATCGGCATTTATCTGGAACCGGACGCCATCCACATCATGAAAAAGTCTGAGTACTCCGGCATGTTCGGCGACTATTCGTCCTTCTCCAATGAGTTTGACGAACTCTCAGACGCTGAGGCTGCGGCAGAGGCGGAGGAAGAGGAATGAAGCAGAAGAATAACAGCCTTGCGGCGGTTCAGCGCGCAGCCCTGGGCCCGTATGGTGTCTGGGCGCTGCTGTTTATCGTAGTACCGCTGATTTTTGTGGCGTATTATGCGTTCACAGACAATTCCTTCCGCTTTACAACCGAGAACATGACCAGATTCTTTACTGCAAAGTCGGCTAACGGTACATATACCTATCTGCTGATTTTCTGGCGCAGTCTGAAGCTGGCCGTGATCTCAACGATCATCTGCCTGCTGATGGGCTACCCGGTGGCATACATCCTTTCCAGAGCTTCAGCCCGCACACAGAAGATCCTGATTACGCTGATTATGATCCCGATGTGGATGAACTTCCTGATCCGAACCTATGCCTGGATGACAATCCTGCAGGATACCGGTATCCTGAACAGCCTGTTTCGCGCTTTGGGGCTGCGGCCTCTGCATATGATTGGTACCGAAGGCGCGGTTGTGGTCGGTATGGTATACGATTATTTCCCGTATATGATCCTGCCGATCTATTCAGTCATGGCAAAAATGGACCTGAAGCTGGAAGAGGCAGCCCGTGATCTCGGCTGCAACAGTTGGGGCGTCCTGCGCAGGGTAATTTTCCCGCTGAGTCTTCCGGGGGTGATTTCCGGTATTACCATGGTGCTCATCCCCTCCATCAGCACCTTCTATATCTCCCAGAAGCTCGGCAACGGCAAGTTCTATCTCATCGGTGACGCAATTGAAGGGCAGTACGTGGCCAACAATCTTCACTTTGCGGCGGCAATTGCATTTATCCTGATGGTCATTCTGCTGGTCGGGATGGCGCTGATGCAGCGCTATGCCAACCGCAAGGCCTATGTGTAAGGGGGTGCGGGAATGAAACCGATGGCCAAGGTCTATACCGCGCTGATCATGCTGTTCCTCTTTGCACCGATTGCGATTCTGCTGGTTTTCTCTTTCAACGAAGCGAAAAGCCTGAGTGTATTTTCCGGCAGCAGCCTCTACTGGTACCGGGAACTCTTCCGGGATGCGGAGACTCTGGGGGCTGTCCGTAATACGCTGATCCTGGCGTTTTCTGCTGCCATCATTTCCACCGTCATGGGTACGGCGGCAGCGGTGGGCATTCACCGGCTTCGGAATAAGGCAATGCGCGCAGCCATGGATACCGTGACAAATATTCCGATGATCAACCCGGATATTATAACAGGCATCTCCCTGATGCTGATGTTCGTGTTTGTTGGGAGACTGTTCGGTGCTGCGACCAGTCTGAACTTCTGGACTATGCTGATTGCGCATATAACTTTCTGCCTGCCCTATGTGATCCTGCAGGTGCTGCCGAAGCTGCAGCAGATGGACCGTTCGCTTCCGGAAGCCGCCATGGATCTGGGGTGCACGCCGACACGTGCATTTCTGAAGGTTGAAATCCCGGAGATTATGCCCGGTATTATCACAGGCATGATTATGGCGTTCACACTGAGTCTGGATGACTTTGTGATCAGCTATTTCACTGCGGGAAACGGATTCCAGACGCTGCCGATCCGCATTTACAATATGACAAAGAAGACCGTTACGCCGAAGATGTACGCACTGTCCACCATCATCTTCTTCACGATTCTGGCATTGCTGATCATGACAAACCTGATCGACACAGGACCCGGAGTTGAGCGGCCGGCAAAGGAAAAAGCAGAACGGCCTGCTGCGCGGCGTAAAGCGCGCCGTATCGCGACCGGCATTGGCGCGGTGCTCGCAATCGGGATGATTGCGATTATGGTTATCGCTGCACCGAAAAAGCCTGTTCTGAACGTCTATAACTGGGGCGAATATATTTCCGACGGTTCGGAAGACAGCTTCGATACCATTAAAGGCTTTGAGGAGTGGTATCTGGAGAACTACGGCCACGAGGTGGAAGTCAACTATACGACTTTCGCTTCGAATGAAGACATGTACGCCAAACTTTCCAGCGGTGCGGTGAGTTATGATATCATTATCCCCAGCGACTACATGATTCAGCGCATGGCGGATGAAGGCATGCTTCTGGAATTGAACTACGACAACATCCCGAATTACCAGTATATCGGCGAGAGCTTCCGCGGCATGTATTACGACCCGGATGAGCGCTATACCGTGCCTTATACCTATAACTTTGTGGGCATTATCTGGGATGCCGAACAGGTGGATGAAGAAGACACCGGCGGCTGGGATTTGATGTGGAATGAAAAGTACGCGGGGAATATCCTGCAGTTCAATAACAGCCGCGATGCTTTCGCAACCGCACAGTATAAACTTGGGTTCGACGTAAACAGCAATGACGTCCAGGAATGGAAAGCGGCACTGAATGAACTGAAAAAACAGCAGCCGCTTGTGAAGAGTTATGTCATGGACGAAGTATATAACATGATGGAGTCCGGAGAAGCAGCCATCTGCGCTTATTATGCAGGCGACTACTTCACCATGTTAGATGCTGCAGCTGACAATGTGGATCTGCAGTTTTATACCCCGGAGCGCACAAACTACTTTGTGGACGCCATGTGCATCCCCAGCTGCTGCCAGAATAAGGAGCTAGCCGAAATCTTCATCAACTATATGCTTGAGAAAGAGCCGGCCATTGCCAATGC
>JAFZPO010000230.1 GCA_017550305.1 Clostridia bacterium | reverse complement strand
TTTGAAAAGGATTTCCCGGACGCGGTGACGATCAAACTGGAGCAGAACTACCGTTCCACCGCGAATATACTGAATACAGCGAACCAGATCATTGCCCATAACGAGGGGCGCAAGGAAAAGGAGCTCTGGACAGAAAGCCCCGACGGCGAGAAAGTCGTTGTGTGCTCCGCTGCGGACGAGCGCGAGGAAGCCTCTTGGATCGCCTCACAGATCCGTACTCTGGAACGCCAGGGCACGCCCTGGGGGCATATCGCTGTCCTTTACCGCATACATGCCTTATCCCGTGTTCTTGAAGAAACGATGATGCGCGCCGGCATCGCTTACCGGGTGTATGGCGGTACGCGCTTCTATGACCGCAGGGAAGTAAAGGACGTGCTCGCCTACCTGCGCGTGCTCGAAAACCCGGCGGATGAGGTCTCATTGCTGCGGATCATCAATGTACCCAAAAGGGCGATCGGTGACAGTACGGTCGAAATGCTCCAGCAGTATGCCCAGGAATCCGGAGTATCCCTGTATGCGGCTGTGGCAGCGCCTCCCGATACGCTCGCTTCGCGTGCGCGCAAGAGCGTGCAGACATTCGCTTCGCTTATGGCCACACTGCTCATGGCGAAGGAGACCCTGCCGCTGTCCGAGCTGGTGCAGAAAGTGATCGACGACTGCGGACTGATCACCCAGTATGAGAAGGACGGCCTGGACGATGAGGACCAGACGCGCGTGGAGAACATCCGTGAGTTCCTGAGCGCGGCAACGGAATTCGAGCAGAACAGCGAGGATAAGACACTGGCGGCATTTCTGGAGAATGTTGCACTGGTGACCGACCTCGATAATCAGGAGAACGCTCCGGACTACGTAACGATGATGACGCTGCACTCCGCCAAGGGCCTGGAGTATGACGCTGTTTTCATGGCCGGCATGGAGGAAGGCGTATTCCCTTCCGCACGCGCAGTGATGGAGGAGAACCGCCTGGAAGAAGAACGCCGGCTGTGCTATGTGGGCGTGACCCGCGCGCGCAAAAGGCTGTATCTGTCCCTTGCCCGCCGGCGTTTCCTGTTCAATAATATGCAGTTCAACCCGCCTTCCTGTTTCCTTCAGGAGATCCCGAAACGCCTGATCCGCGAAGAGCGTACCGGTCCGGGCCAGCCCGCCGGTGCCTATCCGATGCAGGCACAGGGCGGCTGGGGGAGCTATGGCGGATCCGGCTTCAGGACGCGCGGGGATGTGATGGAACGTCCTCAGCCGCAGCGCCGTGCGCCGGCCCCGCGGCCGACATTCAGGTCTCCGGAAGAGATCCCGGGCGTACAGCGCGGATTCGTGCCCTCGCAGGCGCGGAGCATCACTGTGCAGCTGTTCAAGGAAGGCGATCGTGTCATGCACCGCAAGTTCGGCAAGGGCACAGTGACATCGGTCAGCGGCAGCGGCGATAATGCCCGTATCAGTATCCTGTTTCCCGTATTCGGAGAAAAGACATTCGCTCTGGCTATTGCGCCGATCATCAAACTGGAGGAATAAACCGTGCAGGACAAGCTTTCACGTATGCGCGAACTGAATGAGCTTCTGAACCGCGCTGCGCGTGCGTATTACACGCTGGATGAGCCGATCATGGCTGACGTGCAGTACGACCGGCTGTATGATGAACTGCTGGCCCTTGAGAAAGAGACCGGCACCATACTGCCTGATTCACCCACACACCGTGTCGGCGGTGCCGTGCTGCCGGAATTCCAGAAACACCGCCATATCACGCGGCTGTGGAGCATGGATAAGGTACAGAGCGAGGACGCGCTCCGCGACTGGATCGAGCGTGCGGAACGTCTGCGCGCACAGGAGAGCGGACTCCCGCCGCTCGTGTTCGGCATTGAATATAAGTTTGACGGCCTGACCGTGAACCTGACCTATGAGAACGGCGTGCTCATGCAGGCTGCAACGCGCGGCGATGGTGAAGTGGGCGAAGCGATCCTGCCGCAGGCGCGGACCATCCGTGATATCCCGCTGACGATTCCGTGGCAGGGGCGTATCGAAGTGCACGGTGAGTGCATCATGCGCCTGTCCGCACTTAAAAAGTATAATGAAAAAGCCGTGATGCCGCTGAAGAATGCACGCAATGGCGCGGCGGGTGCACTGCGCAATCTGGATCCCAAGGTAACCGCGGAACGCCATCTGAGCGCCTTCTTCTATGAGATCGGCACGATAGATGACCCGCCGTATCATGACCAGGCCGGAATGATCAGTTTCCTGAGCAGCCAGGGCTTTCCCATCAGTCCGTATTTCCGCACGGCAAAGACAGCGGATGAAGTCATTGACTTCGTGCGTGAGATCGGTGCCGGGCGTGAAGAGCTTGACTTCCTGATCGACGGTGCAGTGATCAAGGTCCAGGACGAAGCGACACGCACCGTATTCGGGTTTACCGATAAGTTCCCGCGCTGGGAAGTGGCATATAAGTTTGCGGCTGAAGAGAATACTACGACGCTGGAACGTGTTACCTGGGAGCTCGGACGTACCGGAAAACTGACTCCGCTGGGACATGTGTCCGCGGTGGACTTTGCCGGTGTGACAGTGCGCAAGGCCACACTGAACAATTATGGCGATATCCTGCGCAAGCGCCTGACACTGGGCTGTACGGTATGGATCCGCCGCTCGAATGACGTGATCCCGGAGATCACGGGGCGCGTCGAGGATGGCGTGGAAGGCGAGACGATCGAGAAGCCGTCTGTCTGTCCGTCCTGCGGGGAACCGCTGATCGAACGCGGTGCGAACCTGTACTGCGTCAACCGCCAGTCCTGCCGTCCGCAGGCAGTGGCAAGGCTCGCGCACTTTGCTTCGCGTGACGCGATGAATATCACTTCCTTCTCGGAAAAGACCGCAGGCATGCTCTATGATCTGTGCGGTGTCCGTGACCCGGCCGACCTGTATCACCTGACCCGCGACCAGCTGCTGAATCTGGAAGGATTCCAGGAAAAGCGCGCGGATAACCTGCTTGAAGCACTGGAAAAGAGCCGTCACTGTGCCCTGGATGAATTCCTGTTCGCCATCGGCATTCCCAACATTGGCCGCGGTACGGCCCGCGATATCGCAGGACACTTCGGGACACTGAAGGCTGTCATGGAAGCGGATGCCGAAGCGCTGACCGGTGTTCCGGATGTCGGTGATATCGTAGCCCAGAGCGCCGTGGAATTCTTCAGCTTCGCCGAGAACCAGCGCATGATTGAGCGCCTGCTTTCTGCCGGCGTGACCCCGGCGGAGAAAGTGCAGCCGGCAGCGGACGCACCGCAGCCGCTGCGCGGACTGACTGTGGTTGTAACGGGAACACTGCCTTCCCTGTCCCGCAATGAAGCGGAGGATTTGATCCGTGCCATGGGCGGTACGGCTGCGGGCAGCGTCAGCAAAAAGACGGCATATGTGCTTGCGGGAGAAAAGGCGGGGAGCAAGCTGGACAAGGCACAGCAGCTGGGCATTCCCGTGCTGGACGAAGCGGCTTTTATGAAACTGATTGGAAAGGAATAAGCCATGAATATTGATCAATTGCTGGGCGTACTGCGGCGCGACGAGAGCTTTATGTCATGCGTTACGCACTGGCATACCGATCCCGCGCGCCCGGCACGTTATGCGCCGTGGCCCGAATGCCTGGACGACCGTCTGCCGCCCATGCTCGAAAAGCGCGGTATTCATCAGCTGTATACGCATCAGGCACAGGCTGTTGAAGCCTCGGCGCGCGGCGAGGATGTCACGATTGTGACGCCCACGGCCTCGGGCAAGACGCTGTGCTATAATCTGCCCGTGCTGGCGGAGATCCTGAAAAATCCGGA
>JAFZPO010000229.1 GCA_017550305.1 Clostridia bacterium | reverse complement strand
GTCATAGAACTTTGTCTTGCTCATTGTTTTCGTCTTCCTGCGATTTCGGTGCGATCTCACGCAGCAGCGAGGCCACGTGCACGCCATAGGCGATGTTCTGATCACGCACGAACAGCAGTTCCGGCGTATAGCGCAGCGACATGCGGTGCGTCAGTTCACGGCGGATAAATCCCGCACCGGACTTCAGTGCTGCGATCACGCCCTCCGCCTTGTCGTCTTCCAGTATGCTGACGTACATCTTGGCGTAACGCAGGTCGCGCGTCACTTCGGCCCGCGTGATGCAGTAGGTACCGCCCAGGCGCGGATCATGCATGTCTTCCCGGATGATCTTATCCGTCTCGCGGCGGATCTCTTCCGAGATCATATCAATACGAAACTTGCTCAATGCCTTATTCCTCAGCGCTCGATCTCCTGCTGGATATAGCATTCGATCTCGTCGTTTTCCTTAATATCGTTGTAGTTCTCCAGGCCGGCACCGCACTCGTAACCGGCATTGACTTCGCGCACGTCATCCTTGAAGCGGCGCAGGGAAGCCAGTTTGCCGTCGAAGACGATGACGTTGTCACGCACCAGGCGCACGCCTGCGTTGCGCTGCAGCTTGCCGTCCTTGACATAGCAGCCGGCGACCGTACCGACACCGCTCACGCGGAATACATTGCGTACCTCGGCGTGGCCGATGACTTCTTCGCGATACTGAGGCGCGAGCATGCCCTTCATGGCAGCCTCGATATCCTCGATCGCCTGATAGATGACGCGGTAGAGGCGGATATCGACTTCTTCCTTGGCAGCGGCATCACGCGCGCTGGCATCGGGACGGATGTTGAAGCCGATAATGATCGCGCCGAATGCGGAAGCGAGGTTGACGTCGTCCTTGGTGATGGCACCGACTGCGCTGTGCAGGATGTGCACCTTGACTTCGTCGTTGGACAGCTTCTCGAGCGCCTGCTTGACGGCTTCGACGGAGCCCTGTACGTCTGCCTTGACGATCAGGTTCAGGCTCTTGAGCTTGCCCTCGTTGATGCTGTCGAACAGATTGTCCAGGGAGACCTTGGTCGTGGAGGTGCGCGCAGCGCGCATCTTCTCACGGCGCTCTGTCGCGACCTGGCGGCTCAGGCGGTCGTCCTCAACAGCCATCATGTCGTCGCCGGCCTCAGGCACTTCGGTGAAGCCCGCGATCTCGACCGGCATGGAAGGACCGGCTTCCTTGACACGCTCGCCGCGGTCGTTCAGCAGCGCGCGTACACGGCCGAACGCCATACCGGCTACGATGTTGTCGCCCACATGCAGGGTACCGTTCTGCAGAAGCACTGTCGCCAGCGGGCCGCGGTTCTTGTCCAGCTTGGCCTCGATGATGACGCCGCGGGCCATACGGTCCGGGTTCGCGCGCAGCTGCAGCATGTCTGCCTGCAGAAGGATCATTTCGAGCAGGTCGTCCACGCCTTCGCCGGTCACGGCGCTCACGGGCGCCATGATCGTCTCGCCGCCCCATTCTTCGGGGACGAGGTTGTAATTGGTCAGGTCCTGCTTCACGCGATCGGGATTGGCGCCTTCCTTGTCGATCTTGTTGATGGCGACAACGATCGGGACGCCTGCGGCACGCGCGTGGTTGATGGATTCGACGGTCTGCGGCATGACGCCGTCATCCGCTGCGACGACCAGTACGGCGATATCCGTCGCCTGGGTGCCGCGGGCGCGCATGGCGGTGAAGGCCTCATGGCCGGGCGTATCCAGGAAGGTGATCATGCGGCCGTTCATGTTGACCGTATAGGCACCGATGTGCTGTGTAATGCCGCCGGCCTCGCCCGCGGTAACATGCGACTTGCGGATGTAGTCGAGCAGCGAGGTCTTGCCGTGGTCGACGTGGCCCATGATGGTGATAACGGGCGGACGCGGCTTGAGGTCCTCTTCCTTGTCCTCGTAATCCGCTTCGGAGAGCTCGTCTTCCGCAGTGCGGTCGAGCTTCATCTCCAGCGTGACGCCGAACTCGGAGCAGACCAGGGACGCGGTATCGAAATCGAGCTCGCTGTTGATGTTGGCCATGATGCCCAGCAGCAGCAGCTTCTTGAGGATCTCGCCCGCGGGCTTGCCGATGCGCTCGGTCAGGTCCTTAACGGTGATCGTCTCGGCAGTCATGTACGCCTTGTCGATCTGGATGGGCGCCATCATCTGCTGCGCAGAGACCTGCTTCTTGCTGGAGCGGGCGCGCCTGCCGCCGCGGACCACATCGTCGTCCAGACCGGCTTCATAGCTCGCGTTCTCCTTTGCCAGCTGCTTGCGGCTCTTGGCGACGCGCTCAGGATCGTGCTTGCGGGTGTCAAGTATTTTCTTATTCGGATCGTAATTGCTTACTTTAGCCTTACCAGTAGTTTCGCCAATCTGCATCATGTCAGGCGTGCGGGGACGGTTCTGCTGTGGGCGCTGGCCCTGCTGGCCGCCTGCCGGACGCTGGCCGCCCTGCGGACGCTGGCCGTAACCGCCCTGACCCTGCTGGCCGCCTGCCGGACGCTGACCGTAGCCGCCCTGGCCCTGCTGGCCCTGCGGGCGCGGTGCGAAACCGCCCTGGCGCGGCGGGTAATTCCCCTGCTGGCCCTGAGGACGCGGAGCAAAACCGCCCTGGCCCTGCTGGCCCTGAGGACGCGGTGCATAGCCGCCCTGGCGCGGCGGATAATTCCCCTGCTGACCCTGCGGGCGGGCAGCATAGCCGCCCTGGCCCTGCTGGCCCTGAGGACGCGGTGCGTAGCCGCCCTGGCGCGGCGGATAATTCCCCTGCTGGCCCGCCGGACGCTGCGGGATCTGCACCGGCTGCTGGCCGGGCAGGACACGCGGAGCGGGAGTCACGCCGGGACGCGGCGCGGGCGCAGCGGGACGCTGTGCGGGTGCCGCAGGCTGCTTCTGCGCAGGCTGCGCAGCAGGCTTCTCGGCCACGGGCTTCTCCTCTGCCGGAGCGGGTTTTTCCGCTGCCTGGCGCTTTTCTGCCTTGGGCGCGGGCTTTTCCGCCTCAACTGCAGGCTTTTCTTCAGGCTTCTCTTCCGGCTTTTCCGGTACAGGGGCAGGCTCCCGCGCAGCCGGCTTTTCAACAGGCTGTTCGGGCACGGGCTCCTTCTTCGGAGCCGGTGCGGGCTCCGCAGGCACGGGTGCCGGTTCAGGCTCACGCTCATCGTCATCCGGCATCGTCCATGCTTTCGTATGGAGCTCAGCCTGCTGCCGCTTCTGCCTTTCATCTTCCTCACGCTGCCGCTGCTGCTTCTGACGCTGCAGCTGCTGCAGCAGCATCTCCGCGTTACGGCGGATCCGCGCGGAATCCTCCAGGATCTCGCTTGCCTTCTGATTCAGTTCCTTGGTCGCTTCCTTCAGCTTAACCTTCGCCATTCGACGCTTGTCCCCCCGCATTATCTGCAAAGTATTCTGTATAGTCGTATGCGGTCAACCCGCTTGTTTTCGCTGTTTCCAGCATCTTCTGCGCAAACCCCTTGTCCGTTACCGCGGCAGCCATTGCCGTGCGCCCCGCGGCTTCTGTCAGCATGCCTTCAGGCAGCATTACCTGTCCGACGCCGTAAAAGCCCGATGTATCGCTCAGACGCTTCCGCGTGGTCTCCGACGCGCCCGCATCCACGAGCAGCAGGCACGCACTGCCGTGCCTCGCGCTGTCCAGTGCGGCATCCGTGCCGCAGCGCAGCCGTCCGGCGCGCATGCACAGGCCGATCAGTCCGCGCAATGCCGTTTCACTCTTCTCCATCGACACTCTCCGGAGCCGGCTTGGGCAGGTGCTCGATCTGCGCCGCCAGGCTCGCCCGGACTTCTTCTGAGACCGGAGCAGAGAAAGCGCGTTCCAGCTGCTTTTTCCTGACGGCCTGCGTCAGACAGTCCGC
>JAFZPO010000228.1 GCA_017550305.1 Clostridia bacterium | reverse complement strand
GGAGTGCTCCGTGACGTGCTGGCAGGGGAAACGCCCTATATCTTTGTCAAGGATATCTATGCCTGCGCGTCACTGGCAGGCACACTGCTGTGCGCAGTGCTGTGGGAGCCACTCGGACAGGTCTACGCCATGCTGACCGGTGCGGTCACCATTACTGCAATACGTCTGCTGTCCGCCACATTTAAGTGGAATCTGCCGCGCGCAGACTAACGATCACCACATGGCAATCAGTTTTCTTTGATTTTAAATTGGCAGTACCCACATTGGAGACAATATGGAAAAGGAATGGGAGAAGCGGTTCGCTGAACTTTTTGCCAGGTATGACGCGCGTCAGGCCTGGGTGTTCACGAACTTTCTGGACCTCGCCGCGCAGGATGCACTGATGCGTTCGCTGCCATCGCTGCCGCGTGTTCCGTATACGCTGTACGGCGGTGCAGACGGATGCGAGCGGGTGATGCTGCGGCTGGGCAGTGCGGAAGAATGCGGATATGAGCAGGCTTTTCCCATTGCATGCATCCAGATCAGGCCGGCAAGCCTCCGCTTCGCTGAGCATCTGACGCACCGGGACGTGCTTGGAGCGCTGATGAACCTGGGGTTTGAACGCGAACTGCTGGGCGATATCGTGGTTCGGGAGGAGAGCTCCTACCTGTTCTGCATAGAGCGTATCGCTCAGTTCATTACGGAAAGCCTTACACAGGTCCGCCGTACCGATGTGCGGTGCACGGTGCTTGAACAGCTGCCCCGGGGAGAATTGTTTCACCTCCAGCGGATGGTGGTACAGCTTGCTTCAGTGCGGATCGACGCGCTGATCGCGCACGTTTTCAAACTGTCCCGCACACAGGCTCAGGCGCTGATCACGTCAGGCCGCGTATTCGTGAACGGGAGGGCCTGCCTGGATCACGGATACACGCCCAAAGCGGACGAAGTCCTTTCCGTGCGCGGGCATGGCCGGATGCGGTATATCGGTGTTGAAAGCCTGAGCAAGAAAGGGAAATCAAACACAGCAGTCGCACTTTATGTGTGATTTCAGAATAACGGCAATGAAAAAGCTCTCAGCGCGTGCTGAGAGCTTTTTTAAAGGATTAAAGCTTACTGGGCGTACTCCTCAAGTTTGGTGAAGAGATCGCCGAACAGAGCTTCAGCCTGCTTCAGAACGGGAGCGGCAAGAGGATTATCGCGGGCTTCCTTGATCTTGCCGGCAATACCGGTCAGCAGTTCGGTAGCCTCACCGGCTTCAGCCTGGATGGCTTCAAGGGCAGCGGCAGCTTCGGCCTTGGCGGCTTCGACGGCAGCGGCGGCTTCAGACTTAGCAGCTTCGATTGCAGTGGCAGCTTCAGCCTTGGCAGCTTCGACGGCAGCGGCACCTTCGGCTTTAGCAGCCTCGAGAGCGGCAGCAGCCTGATCGGCAGCTTCCTTGCCGGCAGCTTCAAGTTCGCCGACCTTGGCGGTCAGGGCGTCCTTATCGGCAACAGCGGCAGCCAGCTCTTCGACCTTGGCGGCAGCATCGGCCTTCAGACCTTCGATTTCGGCAGCAGCCTTCTCGGCGGCTTCCTTGGCGGCGGCTTCGATCTCGCCGACCTTGGCGGTCAGGGCATCCTTGTCAGCAACGGCGGCAGCCAGTTCTTCGGCCTTCGCGGCAGCATCCGCAGTCAGGCTCTCGATCTGGGCAGCGGCTTCGGTGGCAGCGGCTTCGAGCTCACCGACCTTGGCGGTCAGAGCATCCTTGTCGGCAACAGCGGCAGCCAGCTCTTCAGCCTTGGCAGCGGCGTCAGCCTTCAGACCTTCGATTTCAGCGGCAGCAGCTTCGGCAGCGCTCGCGGCGTCAGCCTTCAGGCCTTCGATCTCGGCAGAAGCGGCAGCAAGGGCGCTGTCAGCTTCGGCTTTGATATTCTCGATCTCAGCAGCAGCGGTGGCAGCGGCGTTCTCAGCAGCAGCCTGCAGATCGGCGACCTGCGCGGACAGCGCTTCATTGCCGGCCAGCGCAGCGGTCAGCTCATCAGCCTTGGCTGAGATATCGGCAGTCAGACTGTCGATCTGGCCGGCTCTGCTCTGGATCTCGGACTGGCTGTCAGCCAGTGTCTTTTCCGTGATGCCGAGCTTGTCGGTGATCGACTTCAGGTCAGCATTCAGGTTGCCGTTCTTGCTGGCGAGAACGCCGCAGACGACAGCCAGCGCCACGACGACGGCGCAAAGGGCGATCAGTGCTTTCTTCATTTTGTTTTCTCTCCTTTTTATATTTTAACTTAGTGAGAACGGATCATGGTTTCTGCGCGTTTGCCAGACGCTGCCACGCGGCGGCATCCTCACCGATCACGACCTTCTGACCGTCACGGACGATCGGTGTGCGCAGAAATTCGGGTTTTTCCATCAGATACTCAAGAATAATGGTTTCATCCGTTGTATGCGCTACGGGATGGGAGAGCGCATTGATATTATCCCTGTCTACCAGCTGAGCCGCACCGCCTGCAGCGCGTGCGAAAAGCTGCAGTTCCCGAAGCCCCGGACCGTGCTTTTTCATATCGACCCATTGAACCGGGAGCCGGCGCTCCTTAAAGAAGCGTTCGGCCTTCTGGACGGCAAAGTTCTTTTTCAGGGCGTAAATCTGCAGGCTCATGGAAGAAAAGGCTTCTCCTCATCATCATGGATAAAGGGCAGCTCCAGACGATTGGTGCCTTCATCCCAAAGACGCTCCAGACGGTAATACTGCCGCTCGTCCGGGTGGAAGACGTGGACCAGGAGCTGGCCGTAATCCAGGATTGCCCAGCGCCCCTCGTTCTGTCCTTCCTTCTTTTTCATGGGGACGCCCGCTTCGGCAAAGGCATCTTCCACATCATCGCACAGGGAGTGTACCTGCTGTGCGTTGCGGCCGTTGCAGATGACCATGTATTCGGTAATGGTCGTCATATGGCTTACGTCCAGGGCAATAATGTTCAGTGCTTTTTTGTCATACAGGATTTCCGCTGCACGCAGTGCAAGCCCGCGTCCATCGATCATGCATTCTCCTCCTTCTGCGCAGCCAGTTCGCGCATGGCTGCCTCAGTAATCGTACAAAAGCTTCCGCCTTTGGATAAAACATATTCACGTGTACGGCGCATGCTGGCCAGGACTGCGGCATCCAGATCAGTCTGCACCAACCGCCTGAGGTCTTCGAGACCGGGATATGGGCGCCGGTTCGGTTCGATGGCATCGGCGATGAACAGGATCTTCTCCAGCTTGCTCATGCCCGGCTTTCCGACCGTATGGCAGGCGATCGCGGAAAGGATCTCAGGATCCCGGATTCCCAGTTCATGCCCGGCAATTGCGGCGCCGGCGGGACCGTGCAGGAGATCTCCGCTTTCCAGGATGTCCTCAGGGAGCGCCAGATCCCAGCGCTTGGCTACATCCTGCATTTCACTCAGCGGCAATGCCTTGGCAATATCGTGCAGAATGGCCGCGACAGCAGCTGCCTGCATTCTCGCCCCGAAACGGTCGGCCAGTTCTACAGCGGTCTCGCGTACGCCGAGCGTATGGCGGATACGGGACTCGGACAGCTTGAACCGGATCAGGTCCGGCATGTAATCGGGCTGATAGAGCCCGTGGAGGGCGATATAGCGGGATACATCATGCGGGAGCAGGTCTGCTGCGTCATCATATGCATGCAATGCCGCAACGACCTGTCCGCTGGAGGCGGTCATGGCCTCCGCATCCAGCACCCGGATCCGCGCGCCGGGCACCTTGACGGATGTATCGCTGAACGTTCTCGGACAGACAAGGAAACCGCAGTGTGTAAACAGGTATTCCTTGTCCCGCCAGCGCGGCAGTGTAGACAGCTTATCTGCCCCGATGATCCACCACAGGTCTGCGGCAGGATACTGCGCCTGCAGGATCCGAATGGTATCCGCTGTATAGCACGGGCCTTCGCGCAGGTCAACAGTGCTGACTTCGATTTGTTTTTCTTCCGCCGTGGCAAGACGGCACATGGCGACACGGTCTTCGGCCGTAGCGGCAGGTGCGGCACGGTGGGCCGGCGACTGGCAGGGAGCGATGAGCACGGTATCCATTCCTGCACGAAGTGCAGCGCGGGCGGCATTCATATGACCAATATGGACAGGATCCATCATTCCGCCGAGGATACCGATATGCACAGGCAGGCCTCCCTTCGCCTATTTATAGCAAGTATAGCGCATTTCAATGAAAAATTCAACGAAATTGCCATCGCTTGACGGAAAAAAAGGGGCAGGATATAATAAGTACCGCCGAAATACAAAATTTTTTCGGTATGATGCATGAAAACGGAGGCCTGCCTCGTTTTATGGTTGAGGGGCAGCAGAAGACCTGTATGATGAGTGACGAGGAATTCTCTCAGTGGTTTGATGCGTTGTATACTCGTTATGCAACAGATGTCATCCGCGTGAGTTATTTTTACCTGGGTGACCGCGGCAAGGCCGAGGATGTATGCCATGACGCTTTTGTCAGTCTGTTTGTGAACCGGCCTGAACTGGAAGAGGGTGGGGAAAAAGCATGGCTGCTGAAGGTAGCCCTGAACCGCTGCCGCGACATATGGCGTTCGGCCTGGATGCGGCGCGTGATATCAGGCAGTCCTGCATTTGAAATGATCCCGGGGCCGGATACCGTAGGGCAGCACATGGAAAAGGTTGAGATCATGGAAGCCGTCAACAGTCTGGCGCCGGACTTTCGCGAGGTCATGATCCTGTACTACTATCAGGGATACGGGATCAGCGAGATCGCAGAGATCACAGGGATGCCTGAAGGAACGGTATCCAGCAGGCTGTCAAGGGGAAGAAAACGTTTGGAAGCTATTCTGGGAGACAAGGGAGGCGAGAAAGCGTGAAGCGACTGGAAAAATTACCGGAAATCACAAATGAGATGCTGGGCGGGATTCACGCTTCTCAGGAACTGAAAAACGACATCCTGCGGGATGCCGAAAAGATCCGCAACGGTGAAAGCGTGCAGCGCAATACACCGTGGGAAAACAAAGCACCGAAGCGCGGGTGGGCGGTCCAGACACTGCGTACCGCCGGTGCTCTGGCCTGTATCGTGATCTTCCTGGTCGGCGTACTGGTCGGCATGCCGCAGCTGCTGCAGAAGCGGCTGAATGAAAATGAGCAGCTGATCACCGTGTATACCGGCGGCGGGAACGACGGCGGGCGCACACAGGCATTGGACATGCCCAAGGGCAGCATCACGATCTCGAACCGTGACAAGCCGGATTACCGCGGGGTCTGGGCACCGGCGACCGGCGCCAACTTCCCGCTGGTCTGCGTGGACGGACGCTATTACCGCCTGATGAACAATCCGACCTCCATCGGCAGCGAACTGCTTGGCAATACACTGGGCACGGTGGACACTTTCTCCAGCGAACCGGCACTGGCTTCGGGCGGCATTATCAGCAATGTCGTTCCGGCCGGTGAGACTGTATACTCGGTGTTCGGCATGGACGGTGCGCTTGTAGCTGCACGTGTGGACGGCAGCTTGCGCGTATTCCAGCGCGTGTCCTTCGGTAACACGGCGCTCAAGAGCGGCGAGAAGCTTGCGGATACGCTGTGCGCTTCTTCGGCGATCGCAATGGAACTGACCGGCGTAGGAACAGTGACGGATGCCGCTGAGGCGCAGCGCCTGTATTCGATCCTGCTGCAGAACGCGCAGCTGACGCGTGCTGGCGCCAGCGAAACGGCACAGTCCCTGCTGATCCAGCTGCAGAACGGCATCGTACTGCAGATGAGCGTGCGCGATGAAAGCCTGATGGCCTGCGGCACATGGCTTTGCCCGGAATTCTTTGATGCCTTCGCGGCGGCTGTGAAATAACAGAAAAGTATGTATGTCTGCAACGGGCAGAAGATAAGAGCGTCGGCAGGAAACGAATGAATCCGTTTCCTGCCGACTCCCTTTTTCCGTGCCCGGGCGTAAATGGATATGCTTACGCTTCAGGCGCCTTGTAACCTTCCTTTTTGCTCAGCCCAAGCTGGCGGTTGAAGTTTTCCTTGTTCTTTTCCATATAGATATCGTACATTTCCTGCGGGGTCATTCCGGCCCTCAGACACATGCTGACAAAGAAGTGCAGGATATCCACAAGTTCTTCCTTTACGGCGTGGTCATCCACGGGCTTGGGATTTTTCCACCACTTGAAATTGACTTCGTCCAGCAGTTCGGCCATTTCGGAAAGCATGGCAAGTGTCTGCTTCTGGATCCATTCGGTATTGCTGATGCCCTCCAGATGACGCTTTGCGATGATGTCATCGTTAAGAGCCTGCTGCATGCGGAAGATTTCGTCCAGCCGATCCATGATGGTGCCTCCTTATTTGATGAGCTTATCTATTTTTTTGCCGACAAATGCCTGGGAGCGCTCGGCGCTCAGGATCCGTTCCGCCACGCGCATCACGTCCTCATAAGTGACGTCTTCGATGCTGCGGATGGTCTCTTCTGCCGGGATAAAGCGGTCCAGCAGAGCAAGGTTGCTTCCAAGCCCGTTCATGCGGTGGTATGCACTTTCCTGTCCGAGGATGAAACCGCCTTTGAGCTGCGCTTTCGTCATGCGGTATTCCTCTTCACTGATCCCATCATGCAGGAGCCGGCTGATCTCATCATCGATCTGCGCCAGTACTGTCTTGACGTTTTTGGGGGATACAGCCGCATACACGGTCAGATCCCCGCAGTGCGGATAGAACGCTGGCGCGGAGTATACGGTGTATGCCATGCCGCTTTCCTCGCGGATGCGCTGGAACAGGCGGGAAGAGGAACTGCCGCCCAGGATGCTGTTGAAGGTCGCTACGGCATACACGTCGTTGTCGCCCAGGGGGCAGCTGCTCCAACCGAGACAGAGATGTACCTGTTCGACATCCTTGTCCTTGGTCAGTGTAGCGGGAGCTGCGTTCGTTTTTTCAACGGGGTATTCTGCGCAGGTACCGCCCTCCCAGGCGCCGAAGTGCTGCAGGAGCAGCTCATGCAGCTGCTTGCTGTCATAATTGCCGGCGATCGCGACACAGGCATTCTGAGGCGTGTAGTAGCGGCTGCGGAAAGCAGTCAGGTCAGTGCGGGCACAGCGTTCGATGTTTTCGCGCGGGCCCAGGATAGTCTGGCCCAGGGGCTGAGCGCCGAACAGTGCGGAAGACATCAGGTCATAGGCGACATCTTCGGGAGAATCATCCGTCATGCCGATCTCTTCAAGTACGACGGAGCGCTCCTTGTCCAGTTCCTTTTCCGCCAGTACGGGATGGATGACGATATCTGCCAGCATGTCGACTGCGAGGGGCAGGTCTTCATCAATGACCTTGGCATAATAGGTCGTGCACAGCTTGCTTGTTGCGGCGTTGAGATAGCCGCCGACAGCGTCAATCTCCTGAGAGATCTGTCGCGCAGTACGGCGTTCCGTTCCCTTGAAGGCCATATGCTCGATAAAGTGTGACCAGCCGTTCTGGTCGGGGGTCTCCAGGATGGAGCCTGCACGCACCCAGACGCCTATGGAGACGGAACGCAGATGCGGCAGCGGTTCTGCTATGACGCGCAGCCCGTTGGGCAGCGTAAAACGTTCAATCATAGAAATAAATCCTTTATATGCACAAGCAGGAGCCGCGTTTGCGGCTCCTGTCGGCAATTCATTTCAATCAGCCACGGTCGCTGCTCTCACGGCGCGGGGGACGCTTGCGGTCGCCATTGCCGCGGGGGGCAGGGGAGCGGGTATAGACCATGTCGTTGCGGATCAGGTTGATGCGGCCCTGGGAATCGATCTCATTGACCTTGACCTCGACCTCATCGCCGATGTTGAGGACATCCTCGACTTTTTCGACACGCTCGTTGGCCAGCTTGGAGATGTGCAGCAGACCATCCTTGCCGGGCAGCAGCTCGATGAACGCGCCCATGGTGGACAGGATGCGCACGACCTTGCCCTGGTATACCTCGCCGACCTCGATCTCCTTGACGATGCCTTCGATGATGCGGCGCGCCTTGTTGGCGGCTTCCTCGTCGGGCGTCGCGATGGATACGCGGCCGTCGTCCTCGATGTCGATCTTGACGCCGGTCTCGGCGATGATCTTGTTGATCATCTTGCCGCCGGAACCGATGACCTCACGGATCTTGTCGGGGTTGATGCTGAAGGTGATGATCTTGGGCGCGTAGGGACTGAGATGCTCACGGGGAGCAGGCAGGCACTCCAGCATGATCTTGAGGATGTGCATGCGGCCCTCTTCGGCCTGGGACAGAGCCTGCTTGAGGATGTCGCGGCTGATGCCCTTGATCTTGATGTCCATCTGGATCGCAGTGATGCCGTTCTGGGTACCGGCGACCTTGAAGTCCATATCGCCCAGGAAGTCTTCCAGACCCTGGATGTCGCTCAGGACGACGACCTTGTCGCTCTGGTCATCCTTGATCAGGCCCATGGCCACGCCGGCGACCGGCGCCTTGATGGGCACGCCGGCATCCATCAGGGACAGGGTGCTGCCGCATACGGAAGCCATCGAGGAGGAACCGTTGCTGCTCAGGATCTCGCTGACTAGGCGCAGGGCATAGGGGAATTCGTTCTCATCGGGAATGACAGGCAGCAGCGCACGCTCCGCCAGAGCACCATGGCCGATCTCGCGGCGGCCGGGCGCCTTCATGCGGCCGGCTTCGCCAGTGGCATAGGGCGGCATGTTGTAGTGGTGGATGTAGCGCTTGCTTTCCTCATTGGACAGGCCGTCCAGAACCTGCACTTCGCGCAGGGAGCCCAGTGTGGTGACGGTCAGGGCCTGGGTCTGGCCGCGGGTGAACACGGCGCTGCCGTGAGTGCGGGCCAGTACGCCGGTCTCGCACCAGATGGGGCGGATCTCCTTGATCTGGCGGCCGTCAGCACGGATGCCCTTGTCAAGGATACGGCGGCGCATGACTTCCTTGTTCAGGTAGTACAGCGCATCAGCGACCTCGGCTTCACGGCCGGGGAAGATCTCGGCAAAGTGCGCCTGGACTTCCTCGCTGACCTGTGCTTCACGCTGCTGGTGCTCGGCGCGGTCAAAGGTGTCATAGGACCAGACGGACTTGTCATAGGCATACTCGCGAACAGCGGCAGTGACATCATCACCGGTGACGTTGAGCGGGAAGTCGCGCTTTTCCTTGCCGATCTCGGCGATAATGGTCTCCTGGAAAGCGACCAGTTCCTTGATAGCTTCATGGGCGAACAGGATGGCGTCCAGCATGACGTCTTCGGATACCTCGTTGGCACCGG
>JAFZPO010000227.1 GCA_017550305.1 Clostridia bacterium | reverse complement strand
CACCGGCTCCACCACCATCCTCGTGGCCGTCGTCAAGGGCAAGGACATCACCAAGGAATCCATCAACGCCGCAATGCAGGCCCAGGCTTCCGAGAGCTTCGGCTACACCACCGAGAAGCTGGTCTCCTCCGACATCATCGGCATGACCTACGGCTCCCTGTTCGATGCTAACCAGACCATGGTCACCCAGATCGACAAGAACACCTATCAGGTGCAGGTCGTGTCCTGGTATGACAACGAGAACAGCTACACCAGCCAGATGGTCCGCACCATCAAGTACTTTGCCGAGCTGAAGTAATTCATCCGGCAGACTAATCCTGACCCCTCCCCGCCTGAGGATCACCAACGGCGGGGAGGGTTTTCATTATATAGATTGACAAACACATGCCCCTGCTATATAATTCTGATGGCAAAAGACAGGACCGAATAATAATAAATTGTCATCCGTATCGTTCCGTTTTCGGAACCGTAAATCAAAGCCGGAAATCATGTATGGCAAACGCTGCGGCGTTTCCAAATATAGGCGAAAAGGAGAGACCTTCCGATGAAGAAACTGTTTTCCATTGTACTTGCAGCCGTAATGCTGCTGTCCTGCACGGCTCTGGCGGAGTTTGACAAGTCGATCCCCGACGGAACCACGTTCACGTTCTGGTATTCCTTCAGCGGCGTCAACGAAGCCAAGCTGCTGGAGCAGGTACGCGCCTTTGAAGCGGAGAATCCCGGCATCACTGTAGACGCACAGTATATCGGAAGCTATAACAACATCCATTCCGAGCTGGCCAACGCCAACACCGCCGGTAGCGGCTCCCCCGCGCTGTCCGTCATCAACGTTCCGCGCCTGACCAGCTACAGCAAGGACAAACTGGTGGAAGACCTGACCCCTTACATTGAAGCCTTCGCCGATGAAATCAATTTTGATGATTTCTATGCCGGCATGACCGACATGATGAACAACGGCGGCTACCAGGCAGCCCTGCCCTTCGGCCAGAGCGGCCAGATCTTCTTCTACAACAAGACCCTGATGAAGGAGATCGGCGTGGAGTTCCCCAAGACTATCGAAGAATTCGGTCCCTGGCTCAAGACCGTGTATGACTATACCGGCAAGACCGTGCTGGATGTATGCGGCAACGACAACGCCTACTTCTACTGCCTGTTCACCAACGCCGACGCCTACATGATCGACGTGGAGAGCAATACCACCGGCCTGCGTTCCGACGCGGCGCTGAACCTGATCAAGGACCTCCGTTCCTGGGTCGACGCCGGCTACATCAAGTGGGTGGATGCCGACGTATCCAACACCCTGCGTCTGGACTTCACCTCCGGCGAGTGCGCCGCCATGCTGTACACCTCTTCCTCCTACGCCAACTACAAGAAGGTAGCAGAGAACGGCGAGAACGGCGTCACCTTTGAAGTCGGCATCGGCAACCAGCCCGTGGGCATTTCCGGCCGCAACGAGCAGTACGTCGCCGGCGCCACGCTGATCATCCCCTCCGCCGACTGCAACACCCAGGCACAGAAAAACGCAGCCTTCAAACTGATCTGCTACCTGACTGCGCCTGCCCAGCAGCTGGATTGGGTGCACACCACCTCCTATTATGTGACCCGCAAGTCCGCCTCCACCGACCCGCAGTACGCGGATGCCTATGCCGCCGTGCTGGCCGACCTGCCTGAGATGGACGTGCTGGACCTGAACGTATATGTAGCCAAGACCAAGCATGAGCTGTTCGACAAGTGCGGCGACATCTTCGAGCAGTACATGTCCGAAATCATGAATAACAAGGGCGACGTGGAAGAAAACTGGGAGATCATGTGCGACGAGATCGACGATACCCTGGCTGACCGCTGATCGCTGAAAACTCTCTGAAAAACGGAGGGCAGGCCCGCCTGCCCTCCGTACAGTTAATGCCGTGCACATAAGGAGTCTTTTGTATGAAAAAGACAAAGGCCGTGACCATCGACGGCCGTGTAATGCATATCCGGCGCGAAAAGTATTACTGGTCGGATTTTTTCTTGGCACTGCCTGCCGTGCTCCTGCTGGTGCTGATCACTTATTATCCCATCCTTGAGCTGATCCGCATCAGCTTTACGGACTGGCGGCTGACCATGACCTCCGCGCCCGAATATGTAGGCTGGAAAAACTGGACCTGGCTGTTCACCGCCAAGACCTCGATCCGCTACCTGCTCAATTCCCTGCAGGTAACGCTGGTTTATACCGTCTGCAATATCGCGATCGACCTGGGCTTTGGCATGCTGTTCGCACATCTTTTCAACCATCTGACCAGGCCTTTTGCCGCCATGCGCGCGCTGGTCTTCATGCCGCGGTACATCGCCATGTCCTCCTGCGGCATTATCTTCCTGTGGATGCTCAACACGGACTACGGCGTTATCAACAAAATGCTGGAATATCTTGGCATGACAGAGCATCTGAACTGGCTGGGAGACGACAACCTGGCCATGGTATCCATCCTGATGCTGACCGGCTGGCACGGCGTGGGCTACTGCATGATGATCTATCTTTCCGCCCTGCTCGGCATATCACGCGATTATTACGAGGCCTCTTCCCTGGACGGCGCGACGGGTCTGCAGCAGTTCCGATACATCACGCTTCCGCTGCTGTCCCCCACTACGCTGTTTTTGTTCATCACGACGTTTATCAGCTCCATGAAGGTCTACCAGTCCGTCGACGTCATGACCGGCGGCGGACCGCGAAACAAGACGGCCGTTATGGTGTATTATATATACGACCTCGCTTTCAATGACAACCGTATTGACCGCTCAGCGGTTACTGCACTGCTGTTTTTCGTCATCCTGCTGGTTGTGACTGTTTCCACCATGCGAATTACCAACAGGAACGTACACTACGAGGCATAAGGAGGCGACCGGCATGACAACACAGTCCAACGCAAAAAGCGCCTTTCTGTCGCCTCGCGCGAAGCATACCGCAGGGCTCACGGTCCGCTGGATCCTGGCCGTCCTGGTCACCGTCATCATGGTGTTTCCCCTGTTCTGGATGCTTTCCACCGCGCTCAAGACCGAGCAGGAGGTCATGAGCTCCAAACTGGTCTTCTGGCCCGCGGTCATTCAATGGGACAACTTCGTTTACCCCTTCCGCAAGGTGCCCTTCCTGCGGTACATGCTGAATACTGCCTGCGTCACCGCCATGCAGATGACGAGCGAGCTGCTCCTGGGCATTATGGCGGCTTACGCCTTCTCCAAAGGCAAATTCCACGGCAAGCATCTGCTCTTCGTCGTTGTCCTGGGCGCCATGATGATCCCCATCCAGGTGACTTTCATCCCGCTGTATATCGTCATCGCACGCGTTGGCTGGATGAACACCTACTGGGGAGTATGGATCGCCGGGTGCGTGTCCAGCTATTCCATTTTCCTTTTGCGCCAGGCATTCATGACGGTGGATGACAGCTACAT
This sequence comes from Clostridia bacterium, assembly GCA_017550305.1. Taxonomy (GTDB): domain Bacteria; phylum Bacillota; class Clostridia; order Christensenellales; family Aristaeellaceae; genus SFMI01. Next base: position 457 of record JAFZPO010000227.1, on the reverse strand, counting down.
CGAAGCTGCGCGCGTCGACGGGATGGGCAAGATGAGCATCATTTTCCGCATCATGGTGCCCATGTGCAAGCCCACTGTCATCACGGTAGCGCTCACGGCCTTCATGAGCGGATGGAACAGCTACTTCTGGCCCAAGGTCATCATCAAGGCACAGAACATGTACGTACTGACCGTAGGCGTACAGCGCCTCAGGACCAGCTACGGCAACGAAGCCACCGCCAACTATCACCAGATCATGGCCGGCGTGCTGCTTTCGGTCATCCCTGTGTTCATCGTATTCGCCATCTTCCAGAAGCACATGCTGAGCGGCTATACCAAGGCCGCGATGAAATAACAAAACCAAAGCCCCGCTGCGTCAGTCACAGCGGGGTTTTTGAAAGGCTCCACATGCGCAATTACGATCTGCTTTTGCTCGATATTGACGGCACACTGGTCGGGCCGGATCATATGACCATTT
>JAFZPO010000031.1 GCA_017550305.1 Clostridia bacterium | reverse complement strand
TTTCCGTATGGCAGAACGTGCGCATTCCGTTTGCCGCTTCTTCCATCCTGATCGCTGTCAGCGTGGCTATCGAGACTGTCCGCCAGGTCGAGGCTCAGCTGGTCATGCGCCATTACAAAGGTTTCCTTTGATCGGTGCTGAAAGGCAAAAAAGCTATCAAGATCCCACCTTCCGCCCCGTTTGGGGCGGGGATGGGATTTTGTGCACAATTCTCTCTTGGATAAACACAGGCAGATAATGAAAGGAGATTCCGATATGAATATAGTTTTTCTCGGCCCTCCCGGTGCTGGCAAGGGTACACACGCGCAGCGCCTGATGAAGGAAATGGATATTCCCCAGATTTCTACCGGTGATATGTTCCGCCGCGCCATTCGTGAGCAGACGCCCACTGGCATGGACGCCCAGCGTTACATTGACAAGGGAGAACTGGTCCCCGATGAAGTCGTGGTCGCCATGGTCAAGGAGCGTCTGGCCGAGCCGGACTGCGCCAACGGCTATATCCTCGATGGATTCCCGCGCACGATCGCCCAGGCGGAAGCACTGGACCAGATCGCGCATATCGATGTCGCTCTGAACATCGATGTTCCCGATGAGATCATTATCAACCGCCTGAGCGGCCGCCGCGTATGCGCGGCCTGCGGCGGTACATTCCATGTGAGCCTGCTCAGGGGCGACAAGTGCCCCGAGTGCGGCGGCAGCCTGTATCAGCGTGATGATGACAAGCCGGAGACCGTCAAGAACCGGCTGGATGTATACCAGCAGAACACTGCTCCGCTGATCGGCTATTATGAGAAGAAAGGTATCCTCTCCACTGCGGTCTGCACCTTTGACACGGTGGAGGAGAATTATCAGGCGGTCAAAGCCGCTCTGAATGCGAAGGCCTGAATATGATCGTTCTGAAAAACGATTGGCAGCTGGCCAAGATGCGGTCAGCCGGCCATCTCCTGCATGACGTGCTCTGTGAAGCCAGGGAGTTCATTGCACCGGGCATGACGACGATGGACATCAACGACTTTGTGGATGAGCGCATCCGCAAGGGCGGCGGGATCCCGACCGAACTGGGGTACATGGATTATCCCGCTTCCGTATGTGCATCCATCGATGATGAAGTGGTGCACGGAATACCTTCCCGCCATGTTTACCTGAAGGAAGGCAGCATCATCTCCATCGATGTCACGCTCGCACTCGATGGATGGCAGGCCGACAGCTGCTTTACCAAGGCGATCGGTGAGATCAGCAGGGAAAAGGCAGAGCTCATGCGCGTCACGGAAGAATGCTTCTGGCTGGGCGCGCGCCAGGCACTGCACGGAAACCGCATCGGCGATATCGGCCATGCTGTCCAGACGCATGCCGAAGCGCATGGCTACGGCGTGGTCCGTGACCTGACCGGTCACGGTATCGGCCGCGAAATGCATGAGGATCCCTCGGTCCCGAACTTCGGGGAAGCCGGACACGGGGTGCGTATCCGCCAGGGCATGACCTTCTGTATCGAGCCCATGATCGCGATGGGCCGCTGGCAGGTCCATGAACTGTCCGACGGCTGGACGATCGTGACCAACGATCACTCGCCGGCTGCCCATTATGAGCACACGATCGCGGTGACAAATGGCCTTCCGGAGCTGCTGACACTGCCGGATTTCCGCTGGAAGGTCTCCCAAGAGGGGGAAATTAGCGTTTGAAACCGGAAATATTTGCAGGAAGTATAGTTTTTTCCAAAAAAGGGCGTGACAAAGGGTATCCCTTTGTGGTATTATTATCGTTGGACACTGATTTTGTCCTCATCGTTGACGGGAAGCGCCGCACCCTGGCGAAGCCCAAACGGAAGAGGCGGAAGCATCTGTCCGCGACGCCGCATGCGGCGCCGGAGATCCTCTCGCTTTATGCTATGAACCGCCTGAAGGACAGCGATGTGCGGAAAGCACTCAAGCCCTTCTATGCGAGCGAGGCTGCGCCCGCAGGTCCGGACGGATCATCTTCCCAAAGTAAAGCGTGAAGATGCAAGGTGAATTGCGACTGTACAACTAAGGAGGAGTTAGCGGTTTGTCAAAAAACGATGTCATCGAAATGGAAGGCAAGATAATCGAAGCCTTGCCGAATGCTATGTTTCAGGTGGAGTTACCCAACGGCCACCGGATCATGGCCCATATTTCTGGCAAGATGCGCATGAATTTCATCCGCATCTATCCTGGTGACAAGGTAAAGGTGGAGCTTTCTCCCTACGATCTCACTCGTGGGCGCATCACCTGGCGCAGCAAAGCATAACGACATTATCCGCGCCCGCGCGGGCGCAAACTAGTCAAGGAGGATTTCCAATGAAGGTTCGTCCGTCTGTAAAGCCCATTTGCGAGAAGTGCAAGATCATCAAGCGCAAGGGTCACGTGATGGTCATCTGCGAGAATCCCAAGCATAAGCAGAAGCAGGGCTAAGGGGACTGAATTCCCCCGTTGCGGCTGAATGCCGCGAATACTATTTGATGGCTTGCTGCCGTGGGCGGCTGCCCGAAGGGTTCATGCCCGGAGGGACCATTGGCAGACATCCATACACTTCCGGGGTCTTTCCCACCCGGTCTCATGGTTCAATGAACCGAACACATTTGGAGGTGTAACCAACACATGGCACGTATTGCGGGCGTAGACCTGCCCAGAGACAAGCGCGTTGAAGTCGGTCTGACCTATATCTATGGCATCGGCCTGACCACTTCCAAGCAGATCATTGCCGAAACCGGCGTCAATCCGGATACCCGCGTCAAGGATCTTTCCGAGAACGAAATCAGCAAGCTGCGTGAGTATATCGAGCATCACCTCAAGGTGGAGGGCGACCTGCGCCGTGATGTTTCGCTCAATATCAAGCGTCTGATGGAAATCGGCAGCTATCGCGGTGTACGTCATCGTCGTGGCCTGCCTGTTCGCGGCCAGAACACCAAGCAGAATGCGCGTACCCGCAAGGGTCCCAAGAAGCAAGTGGCTGGCAAGAAGAAGGCTACCAAGTAAGCTGAATCGACAAAGCCCCAATGAGGGGCGCGGAGGGATATAAATGGCACCCAAAACTCAATCCAAAGCGAAGAAGATTTCCCGCAAGCGCCGTGAAAAGAAGCTCGTGGAGCGCGGCGTTGCACATATCAGTTCTTCCTTTAACAACACTATCGTTACCATCACCGACGTGAATGGCAACGCCCTGTCCTGGGCGTCCTCCGGTGGTATGGGCTTCCGCGGCAACAAGAAGAGCACGCCCTTTGCAGCGCAGATGGCGGCTGAGACCGCGGCCAAGGCCAGCACCGAGTTCGGCCTCAAGAGCGTTGACGTGTTCGTGAAGGGTCCCGGTTCGGGACGTGAAGCGGCTATCCGTTCGCTGCAGGCGGCTGGTCTGGAAGTTACCATGATCAAAGACGTTACGCCCATTCCGCATAACGGCTGCCGTCCGCCCAAGCGCCGCCGCGTGTAATTGAAGGAGGAAAGTATCAATGGCAGTTAACAAACAGCCGATCGCCCGGAAATGCCGGAGCTTTGATATTTCTCCGGCGGTCATGGGCTATGCGAACAAGCAGTCCAAGCGCAACCCCAACGGCAACCGTCGCCGCAAGGTGTCTGAATACGGCACCCAGCTGCAGGAAAAGCAGAAGGTGAAGTTTGTCTATGGTGTGCTGGAGAAGCAGTTCTATAACTACTACCTGAAGGCTTCCAATATGAAAGGCCCCACCGGTGAGAACATGATGACGCTGCTCGAGCTGCGTCTGGACAACGTGGTCTACCGTCTGGGTCTGGCTAAGACGCGCCGTATGGCCCGCCAGGTCGTCAGCCACGGTCACATCCGTGTCAACGGCGAAAAGGTGGACATTCCTTCCTATTCTGTGAAGGTCGGTGATGTGATCACCCTGCGTCCCCGTTCTGCTCAGAGCGAAGCGTTCAAGGCACTGCGTGAGGGCACCACTGTGCTGACGCCCAAGTGGCTCACCTTTGACGCTCCCAATCTGACCGGTACGGTCAATGAACTTCCCACTCGTGCGGACATCGATTTCGAACTGCAAGAGAACATGATCGTTGAGTTCTACTCCCGTTAATCCGACGTCGCATCGCTTCAAGCATTTACAAACGACGGTTTCCAATAATAGGAGGGTAGAACGCCGTGATCGCAGAAATCGAAAAAGCGCACATCGAGTGTCTGGAGGTAGCCGAAAACAACACCTATGGCCGCTTTGCGATCGAGCCGCTTGAGCGCGGCTTCGGACATACACTGGGCAACGCGCTTCGCCGCGTACTGCTGAACAGCCTGCCCGGCGCGGCCGTGACGAGCATTCGAATCGACGGCGTACAGCATGAGTTTTCCACCGTTCCCGGTGTGAAAGAGGATGTAACGGAAATCATCCTGAACTTCAAGGAGCTTTCCGTTCGCATGTTCACCGACCAGCCCAAGCAGCTGGAGCTGAACATGGAAGGTCCCTGCGACGTGACGGCCGCTGACATCAAGGCGGACGACGAAGTGGAGATCATCAATCCTGATCTGCATATCGCCACCCTGGGCGAAGGCGCCAAGCTGCATATCTGGCTGACAATCGATCTTGGCCGCGGCTATGTGTCCGCTGACAGGAACAAGACAGCCCAGATGCCCATCGGAGTGATTCCGGTCGATTCGATCTATACGCCGATCCGCAAGGTGAACTATATTGTCGAAGATACCCGCGTCGGACAGGTCACTGACTATGACAAGCTGACGCTGGAAGTCTGGTCCAATGGTTCCGTCCTGCCGGACGAAGCTATCAGCATGGCCGCCAAGATCCTGCGCGACCAGCTGGAGCTGTTCGTGGGTCTGAACGACCAGACCATGCCCGTATCCTTCCCCGATCCTGAGGACGACAAGAAGGAAAAGGTTCTGGAGATGACTATCGAGGAACTGGATCTTTCCGTCCGTGCCTACAACTGCTTAAAGCGCGCCGGTATCAACACGGTGGCAGAGCTGGTGCAGCGCAACCAGGAAGATATGATGAAGGTACGCAACCTCGGCAAGAAGAGCCTGGAAGAAGTAGAACAAAAACTGCTGGGGCTGGGGCTGAGCCTGCGCCCGACAGACGACTAAGCGATCGCCCGGAAGGGCGTAAGGAGGATGCCTTATGGCAACGCAACGTAAGCTGGGCCGCACGGCCGATCAGCGCAAGGCGCTGCTGCGCAATCAGGTGACCAACCTCATCTGGTTTGGACGTATCGAAACGACCGAGGCGCGCGCCAAGGAAGTTCGCAGCATCGCGGAAAAAATCATTACGCTGGCTGTTCGCGAGTATGACAAGACCGTGGACGTCCAGAAGAAATTCCACAATGACAAGGGCCAGATCGTTGAAGTCACTGTGACCAACGACCTGCCTGAGAAGCTCCATGCCCGCCGCCTGATGATGGCCTATCTGTATGATCTGAAGGAGATCAAGAAGGACGACGAGAGCAAGAGCGAATATAAAGAGCGCACCAAGGACAACAAGCATCCCGTGGTGGAGAAGCTCTTCCGTGAGCTGGGCCCGAAGTATCGTGCCCGCAACGAGGAGAAGGGCTGCGCCGGCGGCTATACCCGCATTTACAAGCTGGGCCCCCGCCGTGGCGACGCTGCTGAGATGGTCATCATCGAGTTGGTGTAATCCGCTCACTCAAAAGCCTTATGGTCAGAAGGCCATAGGGCTTTTTTTTGCGGAGGGGCACGGTACATGTTCCCGGAAGCGTTTGCGCCTTCAGGCGGAAACATGATATAATAATAAACACCCTTTCTTTACGTACGGAGGCTAAAACTGGTATGAAATATGATGTGATCATCATCGGCGCCGGGCCTGGTGGAATATATACAGCATATGAACTGCAGAAGCTGCGCAGCGATCTGAAGATCGCCGTGTTCGAGGCAGGACAGCCGCTGGAAAAGCGTCATTGCCCCATTGACGGGGATAAGATCAAGACCTGCATCAACTGCAAGAGCTGTTCCATGATGAGCGGCTTTGGCGGAGCAGGCGCATTTTCCGACGGCAAGTACAATATCACGAACAACTTCGGCGGCACGCTGTATGAATACATCGGCAAGAAACGCGCGCTGGATCTCATGCATTATGTGGATGCCATCAACCTGCGCTACGGCGGGGAAGGGACCAAGCTCTACAGCACGGCAGGAACGCAGTTCAAGAAGATCTGCATCCAGAACAATCTGAACCTGCTGGACGCTTCCGTGCGCCATCTGGGCACCGATATCAATTATGTCGTGCTCCAGAACCTCTATCAGAAACTGCGCACCCGTGTTGACTTCTTCTTCAATACGCCCGTGCGTTCCGTCCGCGTGGAAGAGGACGGCTATGAGGTCTGCTGCGATGACCAGACGTACCACTGCAAGAAGTGTGTTGTCTCGGTAGGCCGCAGCGGCAGCAAATGGATCGAGCAGGTCTGCCACGAGCTGGGGATCGGCACGAAGTCCAACCGCGTAGATATCGGCGTACGCGTGGAACTGCCGGCCGTAGTGTTCAGTCACGTGACAGATGAGCTGTATGAGAGCAAGATCGTATACCGCACGGAGAAGTTCGAGGACAACGTACGTACCTTCTGTATGAACCCGTACGGCGCGGTAGTGACAGAAAACACCAATGGCATCGTGACCGTGAACGGCCACAGCTATGAGGATAAGAGCAAGCATACCGAGAATACCAATTTCGCACTGCTGGTCAGCAAGCATTTCTCAGAGCCGTTCAAGGACAGCAACGGCTACGGTGAGAGCATTGCGCGCCTGAGCAATATGCTCGGCGGCGGTGTGATCGTACAGCGTTTCGGTGACCTGATCCGCGGCCGCCGCAGCACGGTCAAGCGTGTGGAGGAAGGCCTCGTGACGCCTACACTCGCGGCTACGCCCGGTGACCTGAGCCTAGTGCTTCCCAAGCGCATCCTGGACGGCATCATTGAAATGATTTATGCGCTCGACAGGATCGCTCCAGGCACGGCGAATGACGATACACTGCTGTACGGCGTGGAAGTCAAGTTCTACAACATGGAGGTCGAGGTCAACGAGCATCTGGAGACCTGCCATGAGGGCCTGTATGTGATCGGTGACGGCAGCGGCATCACGCACTCGCTGTCCCATGCGTCGGCCAGCGGCGTGTATGTAGCACGCGACCTGCTGGAGCATATCTGATAGTCTTTAACCGCATATGAAAACAGCCGCCTGATCAGACGGCTGTATTTGATTGCAGCGGAACGGTTACTCTTCGTCTTCGAGCGCATCTGCCGCGCCGCCGTTGTAGTTTGTCTTAATGACCTCGATCAGCGAGTCCATGAGCTCGGGCTCCACGGGATCGAAGTCCTCGATCTCTTCGCCTTCCTCATCCTTGGACACGGAGACCTTCATGACGTACAGAGTAGCATCCTCCAAGGGCTTGGTGCCTTCCACGTCATCACTCAGGAGCACGTATTCTTCACCGTTATAATAGAAATAGCGATCTACGCGCAGCAGCAGGCGGTTGCCTTCCTCGTCTACGCCTTCCACGATATCCATGCGTTCTTCTTCGGACATGGGATCGACCTCCTTTTGTGAGCTTCTGAGACTATTATAGCAGATTATCCCGCAAAGCGCTACTGCTTTCGGGACAGAGAAAGCAGATTGAAAAACATCGTGCAAAGGCGTATAATAAACACAGTGTTTTGAGAGGAGGCTGCCGGATGGTGGAGGAGATTCGTCTGGGCGACGTTGTGCAGACGCGTAAAAAACATCCCTGCGGCAACGATGAATGGACGGTCATCCGCATCGGCGCTGATATCAAACTCCGCTGTCACGGCTGCGGGAGGATCATCATGCTGGACCGGCAGGATTTCCTGCGCCGCCGCAAGCGCCTGATCTCGCAGGGGCCTGCGCCGGAAGCGGCAGCTGTACCGGATGAGAATAACTGACAGAAGAAGGAAAGAGCCAGATGAGCGATATCAACGAAAAGCCGGTTGAGACGGAAGAAACAGCGGAAAAGAAGAACAAGAAAGAAAAGCCGAAGAAAACAATGAAGCAGGAGATTATAAGCTGGATCCTGACCCTGGGCGCGGCAGTCGTCATCGCCCTGGTCATCCGTACTTTTTTGTTTGAGTTTATCCGTGTCGACGGCGAGAGCATGATGAATACCCTGACCAACAAGGAGATCGTGCTGATGACGAAGCCCGCTTATCTGATGGGCAAGATGGAGCGCGGCGATATAGTCATCTGCAATTATCCGAACCGTGGGCGTACGCTGTTTGTCAAGAGGCTGATCGCGCTTCCGGGAGACAGTATTGAGATCATCAACGGTGTTGTCTATGTCAATGATGAGATCGTGGACGAATCCGGGATCGACAAGATGACGGACGGAACGCGTTTCCATGCGAACTATGCGCGCCGTGTACTGGGCGAGGATGAATACTTCGTCATGGGCGACAACCGTGACAACAGCAACGACAGCCGTTCCATCGGCCCCATCAGCCGCAGCATGATCCGCGGGCACGTGCAGCGCGTGATCCTGCCGCTGACCAAGTTCGGCCAGAAGGTGGAATAAACAGATAAAGCGAAGCTTGTGCTTCGCTTTTCTTGAAGGAGGGAAGGTATGGCTTTTCGTGAAATCACCCCGGGCACGATGCTCAGTCCCGTGCCTGCGGTCATGGTCTCCTGCGCGGCAGAGGGCATGCGGCCGAACATCATCACAATCGCCTGGGTAGGTACGGTATGCAGCCAGCCGCCCATGCTCAGCATCAGCGTGCGTAAGGAGCGCTTTTCGCATCAGATCCTGACCGCCAGTGGCGAGTTCGTCGTCAACCTGGTCGGCCGTGACCAGATGAAAGCCATGGACTACTGTGGCGTGCGTTCCGGGCGTGACGAGGACAAGTTCGCGGCCTGTGGGCTGACTCCCCTCCCTGTGGAACAGCTGAAGTATGCGCCGGCGATCGCCGAGTGCCCGGTATACCTGGCCTGCAAGACAGAGCAGGTATTGGAACTGGGTTCGCATGACCTGTTCCTGGCGCGCATTGTAGGTGTCGGCGTCAAGGAAGAGCTGATGGACGCTACGGGCAATATCGATGTACAGAAGGCAGGCCTGGTAGCATACTGCCACGGGATATATCACGGACTGGGGGAAGCATTGGGCTTCTTTGGCTTCAGCGTGGCAGCACCCAAGGTCTATGCGCGGCGCATGAAGGCGCTGAAACAGAAATAAAAGGAGAGAAGACAATGCTGGATCGAATCGTACTGATCGTGCTGGATTCTGTAGGCGTAGGCAATGCGCCTGACGCGGCGGATTATGGTGATGCCGGAGCGAATACTGTCGGCCATATCGTGGAACGTACCGGCCTGAGACTCCCGAACATGGAGAAGATCGGCTTCGGGCATATCGAAGGCACGGACTTGAAACCGGACCCGGAGGCCTGCGGTGCTTACGGCCGCCTGACCGAGGCCAGCCGCGGAAAGGATACGACGACGGGGCACTGGGAAATGGCCGGCATTACGCTTCATGAGCCCTTCCCGACTTATCCGGACGGGTTCCCGCCGGAAGTGATCGAAGCATTTGAGAAGGCGGTCGGCCGCGGCACACTGGGCAACAAGCCGGCCAGTGGTACCGCGATCATCCAGGAGCTGGGCGAAGAGCATCTGCGTACTGGCAAGCTGATCGTTTACACCTCGGCTGACAGCGTGTTCCAGATCGCTGCTCATGAGGACATCGTACCGGTAGAAGAGCTGTATGATATCTGCCGCAAGGCCCGTGCGCTCCTTCAGGGCAAGCATGGCGTAGGCCGCGTGATCGCGCGTCCGTTTACCGGCACCTGCCGCGAAAACTTCGCGCGTACCGCGCGTCGTCATGACTTTTCCATGGACCCGACAGGGGAGACCATGCTCGATGTTCTTTCCGCAGCCGGTTTTGATACCCTGGGTGTCGGCAAGATCGAAGATATCTTCAACATGAAGGGCATCACGCAGAGCGTGCATTCCGCCGGCAATCCGGCATGCCTGGACAGCCTGATGGACGACCTTCATCAGGGCTTCCACGGGCTGTGCTTCGTGAACCTCGTCGATTTCGACATGGTTTGCGGGCATCGCCGCGACGTGGAGGCTTATGCGCAGTGCCTGCGTGATTTCGATGAATTCCTGCCGAAAATCCTTAATGAACTGAACGAAAACGACCTGCTCATGATCACGGCTGACCACGGCTGCGATCCGACCTATTCGGGCACCGACCATACGCGTGAGCGTGTGCCCATCCTGGCCTGGAGGCGCGGCATGCAGGGCACGATCGATCTTGGCACCGGCACGAGCTATGCGGATATCGCAGCGACGGTCTGTGAGGCCTTCGGGCTTCCGCAGCGCTTTGGCGCCACCTCTTTCTGGGGAAAACTGAGGAGGGAAAACGATGACTGAGCTTGAACGGATCGACCGCGCGGCGGATTATATCCGTGAGGTGCTGGGCAATGCCGATATCGGCCTGGTGCTGGGCAGCGGCCTGGGTGACTATGCAGAGGCGATGACGGATGCGCGCGTGGTGCCTTATGCGGAGATACCGGGCTTCCCGGTCTCGACCGTGGCTGGGCACGCCGGTGAAATGTGGTGCGGGACGCTGCACGGCAAGCGCGTGCTGATGATGCGCGGCCGCTTCCATTCCTATGAAGGATACCCGCTGAACGATCTCGTGCTGCCTGTACGTGCCATGGCACGGCTGGGCGTAGGCACGCTGATCCTCACCAATGCTGCAGGCGCGGTGAACACTTCCTTTGCACCCGGTGATCTGATGGTGATCAATGATTTCATCAACTTCTCGGGCAAGAACCCGCTCACAGGCCCGAATATTGACGAACTGGGCCCGCGCTTTCCCGATATGTCCCGTGCTTATGACCGCCGCCTGATGGCGCTGGCGGAGGAGACTGCGCGTGAGAAGGGCATCATCCTTCGTACGGGTGTATATGCATGGTTCAACGGTCCTACCTATGAGACCCCGGCGGAGATCCGTATGGCACGTGTGCTCGGCGCGGATGCGGTCGGTATGTCCACTGTGCCGGAAACCATTGCCGCGGTGCATGCCGGAATGAAAGTGCTGGGCATTTCCTGCCTGACGAACATGGCTGCAGGCATCCTGGACCAGCCGCTTTCACATCAGGAAGTCATGGAAACCAGCGAGCGCGTCCGCGGTGATTTCCGCACACTGCTTGACGGGATCATCTGCAAACTGTAATCCGGGCAAATAAAAGCAAGGATATTTGACAGGGAATATCCGATATGGTAGAATATCGCCATCCCAATCACATAAATCGGAGGAGCGATCAACATGGCTATTCAGCTCTACGAATATCCTACTCAGTATTCCAACATCCGTCTGCGCGTGGCACACGGACATTTTGCCACAAGCCACAGCCATATCAATTACTATATCGACCTGACCATGACAAAGCATAGGCTGTCCGAGGCACGTGAAGCCGCGCAGCAGCTGGTCAGCTCTTTCAAAGCAACGACGATCATCGATACGATCCTCTGCCTGGACGGGACGGAAGTGATCGGTGCGTGCATGGCCAGCCATCTGTCTGCTGCCGGTTTCACCAACCTGAACGCGCACCGTACCATTTATGTGGCTACCCCGGAGCATACCAGCGGAAGCCAGCTGCTTTTCCGTGACAACTCCGCGCCTATGATCGTGGGCAAGCATGTACTCGTACTCGCTGCTTCTGTTACCACGGGATATACAGCGCAGGCTGCACTGAACGCGATCCGCTATTACGGCGGCGTTCCGGTAGGCGTATGCGCGATCTTCGCCTGCATGAAAGAGTGCGACGGATTCCCCGTATATTCGATTTATAATACGAACAATGTGCTGGATGACTACATCAACACAAGCCCGCATGAATGCCCCATGTGCAAGGCTGGACTCAAGCTGGATGCCATGGTCAACGCATACGGTATATCAAGCTTCTGATCAATAAAACTTTCAGCCGGCGCTCAGGCGCCGGCTGCTGTTTTTTTGGTACCGACCATTTTCTGCAGATGTTCGGGGAGCGGCTGATCGCTCAGTACAATGTCGATATCACCCAGTTCACATACCTTGTGTATGCCGCATATATTGATCCGGCTGCTTGTGCACAGGAATACGCTCCTAGTGCTCTGTCCGATCAGAACGCGCAGGAAAGAAGTGCCTTCT
>JAFZPO010000226.1 GCA_017550305.1 Clostridia bacterium | reverse complement strand
GGATCCGCCGTAATGCACAGGCTTTTAAGGTTCAGCTCCTGTATGAGCGGGATGATCATTTCACACGCACGCGCCGCATATCCGTGGCCGCGGTAAGGCGGGTCGATGCGGTAGCCGATGTGCCCGAGATAATAGAGCGCGGGGCTTTCGCCGATGCGCAGGCTCACATAGCCTATGCAGTGCCGGGTCTTTCTCAGGTAGATGTTCAGGGTATACCCGTCACGGATGCCCAGGCGCGTATTGCGCACGTCCTCGCGGCTCGGTACGAGCGCGATCTCGTCGTCACGGAACATCGCCCTGGAGAAAAAGGGAAAAATCATTCGGAAACGCTCCTCGGTAGTGTATCAGGAACCTGTTTATTCTAACATATAAACGGCAGACTTTCAATGAAAACATACTATATGTAGAAACAAAATCAGCAAAAAACGCAATATACCTCTTTTCAGATACTGAATCTTACGCTATAATAAACTGTCAAAAACAATTGGGAGGATTATGTTTATGAAGATTCTGATCGTCAATGCGGGTTCTTCGTCGCTGAAGTATCAGCTGGTGGATATGGACGGCGAGCGCGTCCTGGCCAAGGGCCTGGTCGAGCGCATCGGCATCGCGGGCAGCAAACTGACCCAGAAGTATCCGGACAGCGAGGAAAAATTCGTTATTGAGACCGATATGCCTACGCACGTACAGGCCTGCGAGAACATGCTCAAGGCCCTGACCAATGATAAGTACGGCGTCGTCTCTTCCATGGACGAGATCGGTGCCGTCGGCCACCGCGTCCTGCACGGCGGCGAGAAGTTCACCGAGTCCGTCGTCATCAATGACAAGGTCATGGATGCCATCCGTGAGAACATCCCTCTGGGCCCGCTGCACAATCCGGCGAACCTGATGGGCATCGAGGCCTGCCAGCAGGTCATGCCCGGCACGCCCATGGTCGCTGTGTTCGACACCGCGTTCCATCAGACGATGCCGCCCAAGGCGTACCTGTACGGCGTGCCGTATAAGTACTATGTGAACCTGCATGTGCGCCGTTACGGCTTCCATGGCACGAGCCACCGTTATGTCAGCAAGCGCGCTGCCGAGTTCCTGGGCAAGAAAGCCGAAGACATGCGCATCATCACCTGCCACCTGGGCAACGGTTCCTCCATGTGCGCCGTCGATCACGGCAAGTGCATCGATACGAGCATGGGCATCACGCCGCTTGAAGGTGTGGTCATGGGCACCCGCAGCGGCAGCCTGGATCCCGCTGTCCTGCAGTTCATCATGAACAACGCGAAGGACGAGAGGGGCCTGCCCGAGATCAAGGATATCGACGATATGCTGAACGTGCTGAACAAGAAGAGCGGCCTGCTCGGCATCAGCGGCATCAGCAGCGACATGCGTGACGTCGACGCCGCGGCTGACGCCGGCGACAAGCGCGCGCAGATCGCCCGCGATATGCTGATCTACGGTATCCGCAAGTATATCGGCGCATACGCTGCCGCGATGGGCGGCGTGGACGCGATCGTGTTCACGGCCGGTATCGGCGAGAACGGCGTGGAACTGCGTGAAAAGGTCATGCAGGGCTTTGAGTACATGGGCGCGAAGCTCGATCCCGAAAAGAACAAGGTCCGCGGCGAAGAGCGCGATATTTCCGCTGAGGACAGCAAGGTGAAGGTCCTTGTCATCCCCACGAACGAAGAGATCGTCATCGCCCGCGATACGCTTGAGCTGGTAACGAAGTAAGACATGACCGAATATTCAGGACCGCTCAAGACGGTCGATATCTATACGGACGGCGCATGCTCGGGAAACCCCGGCCCCGGCGGCTGGGCGGCCATCCTCCGCTTCGGCATCCATGAAAAGGTGCTCAGCGGGAGCATGCCGCATACGACGAACAACCGTATGGAAGTCTTTGCCGTGATCAGCGCGTTCGGCGCGCTGAAGGAGCGCTGCCACGTGCTCGTGCATTCCGATTCCACCTATGTCGTCAACGCGTTCCAGCAGGGATGGCTCGCCAACTGGCAGCGTAAGGGCTGGAAGACGGCTGACGGCAAGGAAGTCGAGAACCAGGACCTGTGGCGGCTCATGGCGATCGTCGTGGGCAAGCATCAGGTCGAGTTCGTGAAGGTGCCCGGGCATGCCGACTGCGAGGAGAACAACCGCTGCGACAAGCTCGCAAGGGCCGAGATCGAGAAGCTGCGCAAGTTCAACCCGGACCTGCAGCCCGACGATATGATCACCAATGGCTGAAAGCCCAGACTAATATAATCAAGAAAGTCACCGGATATCCTTTCCGGTGGCTTTTTTTTGAGTATCAGTAAATCAAAAACGGCGTGACCGGGATCACGCCGTCAGGATCGAACCAATTTGATATTTACTTTTTTTCCTTGTCGCCCATCTTGCGCTCGGTACCGTTAAGCAGGCGCTTGATGTTTTCCCTGTGGCGCCAGATCACGAGCAGGTCCATCCAGATCGCCCACAGGCCGATCGGCCAGAAGCCATAGAGGATCGTGACCAGGATGGCGAACAGCGTCACGCCGACCAGGCTGCCAAGGGAAACGAATTTTGTGACGAACATCACGATGACGCCGGCAGCCAGGCCTATGAGCCCGTACGGAGGGAACACCGTGATCCCGACGCCGATGGCTGTCGCAACGCCCTTGCCGCCGCGGAAACCAAAGAAGACAGGCCAGCAGTGGCCGATGAGCACAGCCATGCCTGCGAGCATCGCGCCGGGCAGGCCGAAGATCCATTTCCCGATCAGTGCCGCGATGACGCCCTTCAGGCAGTCTCCGCCGAACGTGACGAGCCCGGGAAGCATGCCGTGGATCCTTGTCATGTTCGTCGCGCCGGAGTTCTTGCTGCCCGCGGTGCGGATATCACGGCCGAGCCACTTCGAATAGATGACGCCGACCGAGATGCTGCCCAGCAGGTATCCGATGACCAGGCACAGGATAACGGAAATCACAGGGGACATTACGCATTCTCCTTTGTTTTTTCACGCAGTGTGAAACGGATCGGCGTACCGGAGAAATCAAACGCCTTGCGGAGCTGGTTCTCCAGGTAGCGCTGGTAAGCGAAATGCATCAGGTCACTGTCGTTGACAAAGAGGGAGAAGGTCGGGGGACATACGTCTGTCTGGGTACCGTAGTAGATCTTGAGCCTGCGCCCGCCAGTCATCGGGGGCTGCAGCGCGATCTGCGCGTCGCCGAGCACGTCGTTGAGCATGCCGGTGGGGATGCGCTTGGAGGCCTGGGCATACGCCTGGTCGACCGCTTCAAGGATCGTGTGCACGCGCTGGCCGCTGAGCGCGGAGATGAAGAGCACAGGCGCGTAGTCCATGAACTTCAGGTCTTCGAGGACCTCTTTGCGGTATTTTTCGAGCGTGCCGGTCTCCTTTTCGGGGATATCCCATTTGTTGACCGCGATGACGACAGCCTTTCCTTCTTCCGAGATAATACCTGCAATGCGCGCGTCCTGTTCGGTGACGCCATCAACAGCGTCAATGACCAGCAGCGCTACGTCGCAGCGCCGGATCGCGGCGATCGCGCGCAGAACGCTGTAGCGCTCCAGCGATTCGTCCTCGATGGCGCGCTTGCGGCGGATGCCGGCCGTGTCGATGATGTTGTACCGGCTGCCGTCGGTGCTCTCGAAATGCGTGTCGATCGCGTCGCGCGTCGTGCCGGGGATATCGCTGACCATGACGCGCTCCTGGCCGAGCAGGCGGTTCGTCAGGCTGCTCTTGCCGACGTTCGGGCGTCCGACGATTGCGAGCTGGATCTCATGCAGCGCGTCGGACTCGTCTTCCGCGTCATCCGGTTTCGGGGGAAGCTCCTTGACGATCGCTTCAAGCAGGTCGCCAAGACCGAGCATGTTCGCCGAGGAGATCCCGATCGGCTCGCCGAGACCCAGGGCATAGAACTCGTAAAGGACTTCGTCGAGACCCTGGTAGTCGAGCTTGTTGACGACCAGCAATACGGGCTTCTGCGTCCTGCGCAGGAGCGTGGCCACGTCCTCGTCATCCGAGGTCAGGCCGTCGCGCGCATCACAGAAGAAGCAGATCACGTCTGCCGTTTCGATGGCGATCTCCGCCTGGTGGCGCATCTGGCTGAGCAGCGCGTCATCGCTCTTCGGGTCGATACCGCCGGTATCGATCAGGGTGAACTCGCGGCCCATCCATTCGACATCGGCATAAATGCGGTCACGGGTAACACCAGGCGTATCCTCGACGATCGAGATTCGGTGCCCGGCGATCTTGTTGAAAAATGTGGACTTGCCCACGTTGGGGCGGCCGACGATGGCCACGAGAGGTTTGGATATCATGAGTTCTCCTTTGTTCCGAGCAGCGCTTCAAACAGCATTTCGCCGCGGTTCGGACATACGGTAACGGGGATGGGAACAGACTTTCGGAATTCATCCAGCGAGAGGTTGTCGAGGAACAGGTCGCCTTCGGCGCGGAGCACGATATTGCAGAGGATCATTTCATCCTGGCCGGCCGTGTCTGCCTGCTCCAGGATATCGTTCCCGGTCAGAAGCCCGGTCACGGTCACTGTCTCGCCGAAGAAATGATTGAGGATCGGCTGTACGGTGGCTTCAACGCCTTCGGGGCCGTATTCGCGGATCCATTTCTCCATGTACGGGGCGATGCTCGTCCCGCAGGGAATGAGGACTTTGCGTTTCCTTGCAGTGCGCGTGTTCTTTGTGGATGCCTCCGTGAACCCGTTCAGGAACTGGCGCATGAGGCCTACGCCGTTCTCGATCTGCGGGTAGTTCTCATAGTACGTTTCATCGGGCAGGTCTGCGGCCGCGATGCACAATAACTCATCCGAGGGGAATACGAAGCGCGAACCGCTCTTTTCGAGAAAGACCTTCTGCCATTTCTC
This sequence comes from Clostridia bacterium, assembly GCA_017550305.1. Lineage (GTDB taxonomy): Bacteria > Bacillota > Clostridia > Christensenellales > Aristaeellaceae > SFMI01. The sequence goes on along the minus strand of JAFZPO010000226.1, from coordinate 2,204 downwards.
ACAGATGCGGAGGACTTCCTTTGCTTCATCCCTGGTATACGGACGCAGCGGATACAGGCCCTTGCGGTACTTTGTCAGCCCGACGGGAACGAGCGCGGCGCTCTGCGCGGCGGGGCAGAGGGAGAAGAGCGTTTCAAGCGTCTTTTCCAGATGCTCGCCGTCATTGATCCCGGGACACAGGACGACCTGGCAGTGGAAGCGGATGCCGTGGTCACGCAGCGCGTTCAGGCGCTCCATGATCTTCGCGGCGTTCGGGTTCGCCATCATACGGACCCTGAGCTCGGGCTCTACTGTGTGTACGGAGATAAACAGCGGACTGACACGGCGTTTGAGGACGCGGGCGAACTCGTCATCGTCCATGTTCGTCATGGTGATGAAGTTGCCCATCATGAGCGACATGCGCCAGTCGTCATCCTTAACATAAAGAGACTCGCGGCATGCCGGAGGCATCTGGTCAATAAAGCAGAAGATACACTTGTTCTTGCAGATGCGGGGGGTCAGCTCCATGCTCTCGCCGAAGGAGAGACCCAGCGGCTTGCCCTGGGGCTTGACAATCTCGACATGCCAGTCCTGGCCGTTCGCCTTGCGCACATGCAGGACGAGGTGGCGCCTGCCGGAGAATGCTTCGTAATCGATCTGGTCGATGATCTCTTCACCGTTGATGGAGAGCAGCGTATCGCCCGCGCGCAGGCCGCTGCGGTAAGCAGGCGTGCTTTCGGCTACAGCCGTGATCAGGTGCTCCACGCTTATTCCCTCCATTTCAGCTTCATTATCCGCTATTTTCATACCCTTGTCAAGGATACGCAAGCGCCTCGAAGAGGCTCCTGAAAGATTTACAGGACACAGCCTTTGAAGCCGCTTCGGGGACTTTATTTTTTGTATCCCGCGTGATATCATATTATGGTAGCAATTATGATTATCATGAGGTAGTTATGCAGATCAACTGGTATCCGGGACACATGGCAAAAGCGAAGCGCCTGCTTCAGGAGCAGATCCAGCGCGTGGACGCAGTCATCGAACTGTGCGACGCGCGGCTTCCGTATTCCAGCCGGAACCCGGACCTGGGCAGGATGCTCAGCCGGAAGGCAAGGATCCTGCTGCTCAACAAGGCGGATCTCGCCGATCCCGCCGCGACCAGGAACTGGATCAAATACTTCAGTGCACAGGGCATAGAATGCGCTTCAGTGCAGTCCAATAAGAACACACGCGATGTGCTGAAGGCGATCGAGCGCATGACGCAGGAGAAAGTCGAGCGCAGTGCCGCAAAAGGCATGAAGCGCACCATCCGCGTCATGGTCGTCGGCGTGCCGAATGTCGGCAAGAGTACGCTCATAAACCGCCTGCACGGCGGATCCATTGCCAAGACGGGGAACAAGCCCGGGGTTACGCGCGCAAACCAGTGGGTGCGCGTAGGCGATTACCTGGAACTGCTGGATACGCCCGGCCTGCTCTGGCCGCGCCTGGATGACGCGGAAGCCGCGCGTAAGCTTGCCTATATCTCCGCGATCCGGGACGAGGTCTTGGACACATACGCGCTTGCCTGCAGCCTGCTGGATGACCTGACACAGCTCGCGCCCGATATGTTGAAAGAGCGCTATCATATAGAAGACCTGTCACTGCGCGGCGCGGCGCTCATGGAGGCCGTATGCCGCGGACGCGGGTTCCTGCTGCGCGGCGGCGAAGCAGACATCGAACGCGGCTGCGCGGTGGTACTGGATGAGTTCCGTGACGGGAAGCTGGGCAGGATCACGCTGGAACAGGCCCCGGTATTGCGCCAGGAGGAAAACAATGGCATCTGACCGTATTGAGAGAGAACGCGCCATGATCGCCCATGACGGCATCTACTGGGATCATTATGACCGTGTTGCCGGAATGGATGAGGCAGGCAGGGGACCGCTGGCAGGCGATGTGATCGCCGCGTGTGTGGTCATGCCGCCGAAGCCTGTCCTTGACTGGGTGGATGACAGCAAGAAGCTGTCCGCAAAACGGCGCGAGATGGTATATGAGGAGATCCTGAAAACGGCGCTGTTCATCGGCGTCGGGCGCGCGGACCCGAAGGAGATCGATAAGATCAATATCCTTCAGGCCACAATGAACGCGATGCGCCGCGCTGCAGCAGGATCGCAGGCCGGGATCTATCTGATCGATGCGGTAAAAGGACTGAACCTTGACGCGCCGGACCTCCCGATCATTCATGGCGACGC
>JAFZPO010000225.1 GCA_017550305.1 Clostridia bacterium | reverse complement strand
TCCGAGAGAGGAATCTGTCGGGCACAAGAAGGTCACTTTCAGGAATCACTTTGGAATCGAACTTGCGGCAGATATGTTCTGGCCGAGGGGAACAGAAGGAAAGCTGCCCGCCATCGCCTGCTGCGGCGCGTTCGGCGCGGTCAAGGAACAGCACTCCGGTCTGTACGCACAGGAAATGGCGAAGCGTGGATTCCTGACCATCGCATTTGATCCTTCTTTTACAGGTGAATCCGGAGGACAGCCCCGCTACATGAATTCTCCTGACATCAATGTGGAGGATTTTCAGGCTGCCATCGACTATCTTTTCAATCTTGACGAGGTAGATGCAGACCGCATCTCCATAATAGGCATTTGCGGCTGGGGCGGCATGGCGCTGCAGACGGCCTGCATTGATACACGGATCAAGGCAACGGTTGCCATAACGATGTATGACCTGTCCCGTGTTGCAGGTAATGGCTACTTTGATTCTGCGGATAATGAGGAAGCCCGCTATCAGGCCCGTGTTGCCATCAACACCCAGCGGACGGAGGACTTCAAAAACGGAACCTATAAGCTCGGCGGGGGTGTTATTGATCCGAGTATTACGGATGCGCCTGACTTTGTAAGACAGTATTCTCAGTATTACAAGATCCGCGCATATCACCCGCGTTCCCTGAACAGTAATAACGGCTGGAACGTAACGGCGGGAACATCGCTGATGAATACAAGGCTTTTGACCTATGCTTCTGAAATCAGAAGCGCTGTATTGCTTGTACACGGCGAGAACGCTCATTCCAGATATATGAGTGAGGATGCTTTCAAACTTCTGAAGGGTGACAACAAAGAGCTTTACATCGTTCCGGGAGCGACCCACACGGATCTCTATGACGGCGGTGACAACAAGGTCATCCCGTTTGATAAGATCGAGAGTTTCATCAAGGATAATCTATGATAAGGGTATTGTGATGCAGACCGAAAAGGAAATCAGGGAGAACCTGATCGATGCCGGATGCAGCAACAGCGAGACAGATGTGATTCTTGGCTGTATCCTGCAGGGAAAAACAAAAGAAGCAGATAAACTGATCGGAGAGAGCAGAAAGAAGCAGCTACAGAAGATCCACGAGAGCCAGCAGTGTATCGACAGGCTGGACTATCTGAGCTATCAAATGAAGAGAGGTAATTAAGAATATGAGCAATGTACTTGTTATATCCACCAGTCTGCGGGCAAGGAGCAATTCTGACAGGCTGGCTGAGCGCCTGATTGAAGGAGCGAAGGATGCGGGTCACGAAGTCGAGTATATCAGTCTCAAGGGCAAGGAAATCCGGTTTTGCATCGGGTGTCTGGCCTGTCAGAAGACGCAGAAGTGCGTTCAGAAGGACGACGCCGTGGAGATCACGGAAAAGGTGAAGAATGCAGATACGCTGGTGTTCACCACGCCGATCTACTATTACGAGATGAGCGGTCAGATGAAGACGCTGCTGGACAGGCTGAATCCGCTGTACCCGTCCGATTACAGGTTCCGGAAGGTATATATGCTTTCCGTGGCAACGGAGGATGAGGACTATGTTCCGGAGAAGGCAGTCAGCGGACTGCAGGGCTGGGTCGATTGCTTTGAGAAGGCTGAGTTTGCCGGTTCTCTGTTTTGCGGCGGCATCTCCGATCCGGGTGAAGCGGCGGGAAAGGATGTGGAATTGGATGAGGCGTATCAGTTTGGGAAATCGCTGGAGTAAAGCATTATGCGCAGCTTTGGCCTGCGTTATGCTACTGTTCATTCTTGATGGCTGTGCCGCGACAGAAAACGAATCTGTTTCTCAGATACCGCAGTCCCTAACAGAGTCTTCCGGGGCTGAACCCCAGTCTATGCAGGAAGAGCAGTCATTACAGGAAGAACCGTCTGCTTCAGCGGATCATCCGCAGGAGATCAAACCAACGGAGTTGAAAAAGGCGGAGGAAACTGCCATGCAAATGAAGATCAACGACGTTCCCGTTTCTGTGCAATGGGAGAACAACGACAGCGTTGCAGCTCTCATAGAATTGGTCCGAGAAGCACCCCTGACGATTCAAATGTCCCTGTACGGTGGTTTTGAGCAGGTTGGCCCCATCGGGATGAGCCTTCCTCGTAACGATGTGCAGACAACAACTACTGCCGGAGATGTCGTCCTTTATTCAGGTAACCAGATCGTCGTTTTCTACGGTTCCAATTCCTGGGCATATACAAAGCTCGGCAAGATTACGGATAAATCAGCATCGGAAATGGCAGATCTGCTTGGGAACGAAGATGTGACGATTACAATTACTTTTGAATAGTTCTCTGATAATTCAACGCCTCTGAGCCGAAAGTGGTTCAGAGGCGTTGCTGCGTTTATGGCTTATACCTCGATCTCGGTCCCGTCTTTGAAGGTGACGGTGATCCCTGCGTCCTCGGTAACGGTCACATAATCGACCATCGCCAGCCAGTCCTCATCTCGGAAGACCGTCAGCGGCTCTCGCTTCTTCAGACCTGCCAGAAACAGCTCGATCTGCTGGCGTCTGGCCTGCCTATCGGTGATCTGCTGGGCCAGCACTTTCTGGCGGGCCTTGGCGGTGTCGAACCGCTCCACCAGTGCGTCGTAGCGTTTTTGGTATTCGGCC
>JAFZPO010000224.1 GCA_017550305.1 Clostridia bacterium | reverse complement strand
TGGTTTCGGCGCCAGCAAGCCCCTGCGCGATGCGGAAGCGTTTGCCATGTACTGGCACGCCGAGGGCATGAAGAGCGCTTACAGCGGCGAGATCATCTATAATGGAAGAAAATATGTCGTAACCCCCGAAAAGAGCTATGGCTACGCGGACAAGAACTGGGGCAGGGACTTCACTTCGCCCTGGGTCTGGCTGTCCTCCAACTGCCTGACGAGCAGGAAGACCGGCCGGCAGCTAAATAACAGCGTCTTTGATATCGGCGGCGGGCGTCCGAAGATCTATTTTGTCCCCCTCGACCACAGGCTGCTCGGTGTTTTCTGGTATGAAGGCAGAGAATACGATTTCAACTTCTCCAAGCTGCACCTGATGGTCAGGACTGAGTTCTCATTCGAGGAACAGGAAGACACCGTTGTGTGGCATGTACGGCAGGAAAACATCCATGCTGTCATGGAGACTGAAGTATTCTGCAAAAAGGCGGATATGCTGCTCGTCAACTATGAAGCCCCGGACGGTAGCAAGCATCACAATCATCTGTGGAACGGCGGAAACGGATGGGGCACCGTAAAGCTGTACGACAAGCAGGGCGGACAGCTGATACTGGTGGATGAGATCGAAGCCACGCATATCGGATGTGAATACGGCGAATATGGGGAGGAACAGTCAGATGAGTGAAAAGCATGATATGAAGGTCCTCCTGCTCAGCTGCAGTACAGGAGAAGGCCACAATCACTGCGCGAAAGCCGTCCGGCAGCAACTGGATGCCAAAGGCGTGCATACAGATTTTTTCGATATGCTGCACCTGTTCGGGGAACCGGGGCCGGTCTCCATGGAGCAGCTGCTCAACGTGATCTCCACAAAGGCACCGAACCTGTTCGGTCTCATGTACAAGGCCGGAGAAAGGGTCAGCGCACTGGGCGTCACATCCCCCGTATATCTGGTCAACAGCAATTACGGACGCAAGCTGTGCGACCTGATCAATGAAGAAGGCTATGACGCTGTAGTATGCTCGCACCTGTTTCCCATGGAAACACTGACCTATATACGCAAGCATTTCCAGCTGAACGCGCGCTGCTATGGCATTCTGTCTGATTACACCTGCATCCCGTTCCTGGCGGAAACGGAAATGGATGCGTACTTCCTGCCGCATGAAAAAGTGAAAAACGGATGCGTACAGGCGGGCATTCCTGCCGAAAAGCTGATCGTTACGGGAATGCCCGTAGCCGGTTCTTTCCAATCGGATCTGACGAAGGAAGAAGCGCGCTCAACGCTCGGAATCCCTGTAAACGCTAAGATGTACCTGATCATGACCGGAGGCATCGGATGCGGGGATGCCATCGGCCTGTGTGATAAACTGCTTGAAGTCCCGGATCCGGATATGCTGCTCTGCGTGCTCGCAGGGCGGAACCAGGAGCTTCTGGAGAGGCTCGGTGAGAAATACAATGATAACCCCTGCATCCGCGCGGTACCGTTTACAGACCAGGTGAGTGCCTATATGCGCGCTGCCGATGTGCTGCTGTCGAAAGCCGGCGGGATTTCCAGCGCGGAAGCCGCGATCCTGAACATTCCGCTGGTCCATACCATGATGATCCCGGGCGTTGAAATACGCAATGCCAGGTTTTTTGCCGATCTCGGCATGTCCATGATGGCAGATAATTTCGACGAAGCGGCACGCTTCGCGGACCGCATCGTATATGACGGGACAACAGCCGCGCGGCTGATCAGCGCGCAGCAAAAAGCAATGCTCCCCGAAGGCGCGGCAAGCATTGCTGAATATGTCATTACTCACTAGAAAAGCGTATATCCCAGAGTAACGAAAAGGATGGAACCGGTTTGGATTCCATCCTATTTGTATGTTTTATTCGAAGCACTCGCCGGCATTCATGCCCGCATATCCGTTTTCAGGCGGCTGTCCCTTTTCGTTGGTAAAGACGGTAGTAAGCTCTTCCGTGACCGTGCTTACCAGCGTATATCCATCGACAGGCACCTCTGTCCAGGTATACTCGATCTCCTCGCCTGCTGCATAGCGCGGCAGCTTGGCAATGGTCTCCGTCCATCCGTTGGCAGCGTTGAGCGCTACATAATACGTGACCGAACCGCCCTTAAGCATCATGACCACGCTCGCCGGCCGGTCAGATTCTTCATCGTTCGCCCATTCCTTCACGACCGTCAGGCGGATCGTTTCAGGCACATGCGTATTGGTCAGGGTCGTGACCTTATTGTTGACCGTAGTATTCGTACGGACGTACCCTGCAGCACCGTTCTCCGCCCACTTGTATTCGATCAGGACGCCGTCCTTGAAGACAGGCAGATCTTTGACCGTATAAGACCAGTCATTCTTTTCGCTCAGTGTCACGGTCTGCACCGCTTCACCGTCTGCCATCAGGGTCACTTTCAGATTTTCGGGACGTTTTCCGTCCTGATCATCATTATCGTACCAGAGCTTCCGGATGGTGCGGTCCGTCGTCTGCGCAGTATGCGTATTGGTGAACACGGTAACCGATCCGCTGACCTCGCACGTGCCGGTATAGTCCGGGATGCTGGGCTCTGTCCATTCATACTTAATGGGTCTGCCCGCATCAAGCACCGGAACTTTCACCGTTGCTGTCCAGCTGTTTTCAGCATCGAGTTCAGCCGTCAGAGCGGCTTTCTCATTTGCCATGAGCGTCACGGTCAGTGATCCCGGCCTCAGGCCGTCGCGGTCACTGTCATCGTCCCAGACCTTCTTTACGGTCAGTTCTGTCATCTGCGGTTCATGCGTGTTCGTCAGCGTGGTCGTATCGTCTTTTTCTTCAGATACAAGCGTATAACCGCTGAGTTCGTCTTCCGACCAGGAATAGCTGATCTCCTTGCCGGCTTTGTTTACGGGCATGTCATCCGCTGTC
>JAFZPO010000223.1 GCA_017550305.1 Clostridia bacterium | reverse complement strand
GGAGGCGTAAGCCACGTTTACCGTAAAGTGCAATGACCAGCAGATCACATGTAAGGCGCCGATCACCGTATCGGATGCCCTCGCGCAGCTTCTGCCCGAACCAGAGGATAAGCCGCTCGGCGCTTTCAGCGGCGGCCAGGTTCTGGACCTGATGACACTGCTGAACAGCGATACAGAACTGCGCCCCATCTCCTTCCAGCACGAGGAAGGCCGCCGCATCTATGAGCGCTCGCTGCGCTTCATCCTGCTGCTGGCTGTCTCCCGCTGTTTCCCGGGCGCACGCCTGCGTATCGAGCATTCGATCGGCTATGGCCTTTATTTCCAGCTGAGCGGCCGCCGTGTCGTCCAGGGGGATGCCAAGCTCATCGAAGACACCATGCGCGAGATCGTGGATAACGACCTGCCCTTCGTACGCAGCCGCTGGACACGCCAGCAGGCGGTCGATTACTTCAACAGCCTGGCCTGGTCTGACAAAGCAGACCTGCTTTCCTACCTCCCGTCCGACATGTTCAACATTTACGAATGCGGCGGACTGGCTGAGTATTTCTACGGCGCCATGCTCCCCTCGACCGGCTGGGTGCCGGCTTTCAGCCTGCGCTACTATCCGCCGGGGCTCATCCTGCAGATGCCCGGCCCGCAGGATCCGTCCTCGCCCGCGCCGTATACCCCGCGCCCCAAGCATATGGCTACCTTCTTTGAGAGCAATGACTGGTGCCGCATCCTCGGCTGCCGCAATGCGGCCGACCTCAACCATCTGATCGCAAAGGGCGAGCTCAGGGAGTTCATCCGTGTCAACGAGGCACTGCATGACAAATCCCTGTCCGCCATCGCTGACGACGTGCTGCGCATGGACGCAAGGGCCGTGTTCGTTGCCGGGCCTTCAAGCAGCGGCAAGACCACGACTGCGAACCGTCTCAAGGTCCAGCTCCGTGTGCTCGGATTGCATCCCGTTCTGATCTCGATGGACAACTTCTATCTGAACCGTCCCGATGTCCCGAAGGACGAGAACGGCGAGCTCGATCTGGAATCGCTGTACGCTCTGGATATCGACCTGTTCCGCAGCACGATCCGCAGCCTTCTGGACGGACGTGAGACGCCGCTTCCCGAGTATGACTTCTCTACCGGCATGCGCCATGACGGTGCCACCACGCTACGCATCGGCCGCGACCAGCCGCTGATCGTTGAAGGCATCCACGGTCTGAACCCGGTGCTGCATGAGGGCTTTGCCCGCGGCGAGATCTGCAAGTTCTACCTGTCCGAGCTGACCTGCCTGAACCTGGACGATCACAACCGCATCCGCACCACGGACGCGCGCCTGCTCAGGCGTGTCGTGAGGGATTATCAGTTCCGCGGTACGCAGCCGCACAAGACACTGGCCATGTGGGACAGTGTCCGCCGCGGTGAGGAGAAATGGATCTTCCCGTTCCAGGAGCAGGCGGACATCGTATTCAATACTGCGCTGCACTATGAGCTCCCGGTCCTGAAACCGTTCGCATACCAGATGCTTCGCCAGGTACCGCCCGAGGATCCCTGCTATTTCCTGGCCATGCGCCTGATCCAGATCCTCAGCTACTTCTCACCGGCACCTGAAGACGTGCTTGCCGAGATCCCGCCGCTCTCCATCCTGCGCGAGTTCATCGGCGGAAACACCTTCTACAACTGATTCAGGCCCGCTCCGGCGGGCTTTTTCGTTTTCTTCTGCTTGATTTGCCTGCGCAGTTATGTTATACTGAATGCACCACAGCAAATACGAATAGGGGTTTTGAATGCTGTACGCTTTTCAGTTGCGCGCCCATAGTAACGCCCGTTACCAGGTGTCCCTGTTGTCCCTGTGCCAAAAAGAGCTGGCCTGTATGCTCGCAGCATGCGGTGTGGAAGCTGATGTATTCACGCGCACACTCGGCGGAACGCCTTTCCTGTGCTTTGAAGCAGACACGCTGACGCCCGCGCAGCAGGCTTTTCTGGCGGGTGCTTCCGGCGTCTATATGACAGCCGCACTGCAGGGAGAACTGCTGCAGCCGCTGGATCTGGCATTGCCCCCGTTCCTTCCGAATGACATGCCCGAAGTCCTGAAATACAAGGGCAAGACGAACTCCGATTTCACACGCCTGCTGATCAATCTCGCGCTTGCCGCAGGCGGGCGCTGGAATGCCCAGAAGCCATATATTCTCGATCCCCTCTGCGGCCGCGGGACTACGCTGTTCTGCGCGCTGACCCGCGGCATGAACGCGGTCGGTGTCGAGAATGACCGCAGGAGCGTTCAGGAAGGCCTGCAGTACGCAGACAAATGGCTGCAGTATCACAGGCTGAAGCATTCCGCAGAACGCAGCAGTCTCACGCTCCCGCAGGGTGGCAGTGTGCCGCGGACCATGCTCCGCGTCACCGGCGAAGACCAGAGCGAGCGCCAGATCACGTTCCTGCAGACCGACACGCGGAACTGCGGCGCACTGCTGCGGAAACATCCCGCGGATGCGCTGGTCGCCGATCTCCCCTACGGCGTGCAGCACGCGCCGCACGAAAACGGAAAAATGAGCTCTTTTGAAGACCTGCTCGCGCAGGCACTGCCTGCCTGGCGCCAGGCACTGGCTCCCGGACGCGCTGCAGCGCTCGCCTTCAATACGTATACCCTGAAACGGGAACGCCTCACCGCGCTTGCGGAAGAAGCAGGCTTCCAGATCCAGGATTCCCCGCTCTATTCTGATTTTTCACACTGGGTCGAACAGGCTGTCAATCGTGACGTGCTTGTCGTCCTGGTTCCTAAGTACTGAAACAACAGGAGGTTGCAGTAATGTATACCAGAGAAATGTTGGAAGACATGACAGTCGTGGATCTTCGCAAGATCGCGCGTGACAATGATATCCCGCTCGGAGCCGGCATCTCCAAGGCAGGTATCGTTGACCGCCTGTGCGAAGCGCTGGTCGAGGCCGCGCCAAAGCCTGCAGAGGCTCCCGCACCCGCACGCCGCGCCGCTATCGTGACCGACGACGATGATACTCCGGTCCTGACCCCCAACGTGCCGTATATGCGCACGCAGCCAGGCACTGCCCCGGCAGCCCCGCGGCCCGTTCAGCGTCCGGTCGCTTCAGCGCCCGCACCGGTGCCTGCAGCGCGCCCTGCCGGCGCCGCGCCGTCCAAGAAGCCCGAGTTCCGTCTGGAAGGCTCCCGCGTATGGCACAACCCGCGCGAAGCCCAGCCTTCCCCCGCCTCTGGACAGCGCACGACGTCCGGGAGCTACCAGCCCCAGCGTCCCCCGCAGCGCCCGCTTTCCGTCGTATCGCGTTTCGGTCCGGAAGCGTCTTCCGCGCCTGCGGCGGCCGAGCCTGCGCCCGAACCGTACGAGCGCCCGGCGTACCAGGCGCCCGCTTATGTCAATGATATCCGCGCGCAGGGCCCCGAAGCGCATATGCGCCGCGAGCCCGCTCCGGCAACCGGCATGCCGCAGGAAATGCTGCCCGTAGACGACATCCATGAAGGCACGGGCATTCTGGAGATCCAGAGTGACGGTACCGGCGCCCTGCGTACGGGCAATTATCTGCCGGGCCCCAATGATATCGCCATCTTCCCCGCGCAGATCCGCCGCTATCATCTGCATACGGGCGACCGCATCAGCGGCAAGATCCGTACCAGGCATGAGAACGAAGCCCTGGATCCCATGCTGATCATCAGCGAGATCAACGGCGTCCATGCGGAGGATTTCAAGACGAACCCGCCTTTTGATACGCTGACGGCCGTTTATCCCACACAGCAGTTCCAGCTCTCCAAGAAGGCCGGCGGGAACCGTCTGCTGCGCACGATCGACCTGCTCTGCCCAATCGGTTTCGGCCAGCGCTCGCTGATCATTGCGCCGCCGCGCAGCGGCAAGTCTGCGCTGCTGACCGATATCGCCGCATCCATCGCCGCACAGAATCCCGATGTGCAGCTGATGTCACTGCTGCTTGGCGAGCGTCCCGAGGACATCACGATCGCGCGTGATACGCTGCCCGGCGAGGTCGTCTATGCGGGCTTTGATGAGCCGATGGAGAACCACACGCGTATTGCCGAGCTCACGCTTGCCCGCGCACTGCGCCTGAGCGAGCAGAAGAAGGATGTCGTGCTGCTCATCGACAGCCTGACCGCTCTGTGCCGCGCGTACAGCGAGTGCGCACCGCAGAACGTGCGTATCCTGCCCGGCGGGCTCGCAGCCGGTTCGCTTGCCAATGCGAAGCGCCTGTTTGGTTCCGCACGCGCGCTGCGTGAAGGCGGAAGCCTGACGATTATCGCCGTCATGCTGGCTGACACCGGCATTTCGCTCGACCAGGCCATTGCCGAGGAATTCCGCGGCACGGCTAACATGGAACTCTATCTGTCCGCAGACGGCCAGATCGACTGCAGCCGCAGCCTGACCCGCAATGCGGATGCCATGCTCACGCCTGAAGCGCGCACAGGGCTCAAGCAGCTGCGCCGCATGGCGGAGAGCGATCCCGAAGGCTTTGCCGCACGCCTTGCCTCCCTGCTCGATAGCACGACCACCAATGCCCAGCTGCTGCAGCAGCTGAACGCCGACGCATAAGGAGAAAACATTATGAGCATCACCATCCGTCCCTTTGGCCAGACCTCTGACGGCCGTCCCGTTTCCCTTTACACCATGACCAACGCGAGCGGCGCTTCAGTTGCCTTGACCGACCTTGGCGCACGCCTTGTTTCCGTTTTCGTGCCCGATCGCAACGGCAAGTTGGAAGACGTATGCATCGGTTTTGACGATGCCTCCGTGTATGAGACCAAGGTCGGCGCATCCGTAGGCGCAACGATCGGGCGTGTTGCCAACCGCATCGGCGGCGCGGCATTTGAACTGAACGGCAAGAAATATACCGTGCCCGCGAACGACGGTCCCAACTGCCTGCACGGCGGTCCGAAGGGCTTCCACACCTACATGTGGCAGGCGGAATGCCATGAGGGCGCCCAGGCCGATTATATTTCCTTCCGTCTCGAAAGCAAGGACGGCGACGCCGGATTCCCCGGAACCATGCAGATCGAGACGATTTTCGCATGGACCGAAGAGAACGAGCTGTGCATCAGCTATCACGCAATCGCGGATCAGGATACCCTGTGCAACCTGACCAATCACGCCTATTTCAATATGGACGCATGCGGCAACACGCTCGATCATTCCATTCAGATCAATGCCGACCTGATCACCGTGACCGATGACGCGCTGATCCCGACCGGTGAAGAGCTCGACGTGACCGGGCTGTCAGTAGACCTCCGCAAGCCTGTGACACTGCGCGACGGCATGTCCCGCGGTGCGGACTTCCCGCTGATCATCAAGAAGAATGGCTATGACTTTAATTACCGTCTCCAGGGTGACGGCTTCCGCAGTGCCGCGGTCCTCCGCGGTGCGGTCAGCGGCAGAAAGCTGCATGTCTGCACGACCGAGCCCTGCATCCAGCTGTATACCGGCCAGCATTTCGATATCGACGGCCACAACGGCTGCCATTACGGCCCCTGGGCAGGCATCGCTCTCGAAACGCAGCATCATCCGGATGCCATCCATCATGAGAACTTCCCGAGCGTGGTGCTTCCGGCCGGGAAAGCCTTCTCCTCGCAGACCGTATTCAGCTTCTCCGTTGAGGCATAAACAGCATTCGATATATACCGGAAGCATCATGCTTCCGGCTTTTTGATGGAGGGTCTTTATGCTCAGGCTTCAGGCGGTCCGCAAGGAGGACCATGACCTGCTCTATAACATCAATCAGAAGTATCTCTATGAGATGACCAACTTCTATGACGATCCCATGGATGAGAACGGGAACTATGGGTATGGGTATTTCGAGGCATACTTCACCGAGCCGGAAAGGAAAGCGTTCTTTCTCTATGACGATCAGACGCTGGTCGGATTCGCCATGATCTGCCCCTATTCGCATTTCGATGCGCATCCGGATCATGTCATGGCAGAATTCACTGTCTTCCCCGCTTACAGGCGTAGGCATTATGCCCTTAAGGCGGCAAACCTCATTCTCAGCACATACCCCGGGCAGTGGGAGATCAAGTATAACGAGAAAAACCTGCCCGCAAAAAAGCTCTGGACAGCGGTGACCGCACCTTATCATCCTTCCGTTCACCGCCTGAACGATGAGGAAACAGTCTTTGTGTTCAGCACCAAATAGGACTGACACAGTTTCCCCGCGCACAAAAAAAGCCGCCGCGGCGGCTTTTTCTGTTTGGATTATTCTTCGGTCTCTTCGGTGATCTCTTCCGCAGGAAGCATTTCCTCGGCCGGCTTTTCAGCCTGCTTCTTATTGCGCTGCGGCTTGTTGACCGTGATGACCACATGACGGTTCGGCTCTTCGCCTTCGGAGTGCGTGGTCACGTCCGGGTTCCCCTGGAGCGCGGAATGCAGGATGCGGCGCTCGTACGGGTTCATGGGCTCGATGCTGACCCTGCGGCCGGTCTTGACCGCACGGTTGGCCATGCGGTTCGCCAGGCGCACCAGCGCCTCTTCACGGCGGGCACGGTAGCCTTCAGTATCCAGGGTCACGCGCGTGTAATCGCTCTTGCCCTTATTGATCTTCAGGCTGGTCAGGTACTGCAGCGCATCCAGCGTCTCACCGCGGCGGCCGATCAGGATCCCCTGGCTGTCGCCTTCCATGTTCACGCGGACATTGCCTTCCTCGTCCGTGTTCACATGCACGGAGACTTCTACACCCATCAGGCGGGTCAGGTCCTGCAGGAACGCCTGTGCGTCACCGGCAGCAGTGCCGGGCTCCGCCTGCTCGGCAGGCGTTACAGGCTTGCTCTCCTGAACGGGCTTTTGCTTGCGCTCGGCCTGTTTCTTGGCGGGCTTCTTTTCCTTCTCAGCAGGCTTCTTTTCGCTCTGCTTCTTCTCAGCGGGCTTTTCTGCCTTCTCGGCCTTCTCGGACTTTTCGGCAGGAGCTGCTTCGCGCTTTTCGGGCTTCTTTTCGGAAGCCTTCTTCTTTTCGGGAGCGGGCTTGCTCTCGGTGTTCTTCACTTCGGGCTCATCCAGAGAGCTGGCAAACAGCGAATGCGTATCCAGAACGCTGTCCTTTTCTTCCTCGTCCTCGCGGGCGGTCACGCGCACGGTCCACAGGCGGCTTCCGAAGAATCCGAACAGGCCTTTGCTGCCTTCCTCGATATCTTCTACGGTAACTTCATCAATCGTCAGGTCAAGCGCTTCCAGGCCCGCGGCAATCGCTTCCTCGCGGGTCTTGCCCTTGGCGTCTACACTTCTTTTCATTTTACGCTTCCCTCCGCGGCCATGCGTGCGTCTTTCCTGTCAAGGTACTTGTTAATCAGAATGGATTGTCCGGTCGCAAACACGTTGATCGCGCACCAGTACAGGGCGAAACCGGCGTTGCTGCTCAGGCAGATGAACACGGAGAACAGCGGGAAGAAGTACTTCATGAAGTTGCTCATGGTGTTGTTCTGCTGGTTCTGGGCGCCGGCATCCGGCTGCTGCATTGCGGGATTCAGCTTGGTCATCATGACCTGTGTCACACCAGAGAGGATGGGCAGGATGAGCAGGCCGTTGAACTGCTTGTACAGCGTTACGGTGAACAGCAGGAAGCTGATGTTCTGCCAGCCGGGCACGGCAGCGACCTCCGCCTGGTAGGCGGGAATCTGCTGCAGCGCGGGCATAAGGTAGGTCTCGACCGTCGTGCGTACGGCGGTAGAGCTGCTGAAATTGAAGATCTCACTGATCTCAAGCTCCGCAGCGGCAGGCACCGCAGCCCTGATGTTTTCCACCATCAGCGCGATCTGGGACTCATTCAGCGTAGCCAGCACCGCCTGCCATTCCTTGGCACCGGCACTGATCATGGAAGTGGCATCCACGGCAGCGCTCTTAAAGGGCGAGTCAGCCATGAACACGTTCTTGATCCACAGGAAAGGCTCATAGATGGGCGTTTCCCCCTGCAGGAAAGTAAAGCACTGCTTGATAACATTGTTGGCGGCCACGTCACGCATCGCGTAGAACATGATGAACAGGATCGGCCACTGCAGGAGCAAGGGCAGACATCCGGAGATCGGATTGTAATGCTCCTTCTGCATCAGTTCCTGCTGCTTCTGCTGCAGGCGCGCCTTGTCGTTCGCATACTTCTTCTGGAGTGCATTCAGCTTGGGCTGAATGGCCTGCATCCTGCGCATACCCTTGCGGGAAACGACTTCCAGCGGGGTCAGGATGCCACGGATAAGCATCGTGAAGATAACTACAGCAATGCCGTAATTGCCGACAAAGCCATAGATCCATTCCAGGATATCGCGCATTATCTGAGTCATTGTTTATGTTTCGTCCTTCCTGATCACTGTAGGGGCGGTCTCGGGAACGGGATCATAGCCGCCCTTGGCAAAGGGATTGCAGCGCAAAAGCCGTTTTGCCGCCAGGTAACTGCCGTAAGCGGGGCCGAAGCGCTCGATGGCAGTAGCGGCATACTCTGAACAGGTGGGCACATACTTGCATGCGGGCGGCAGGAGCGGACTCACGTTCCGCTTGTAGAAGCGCAGCGATGCCAACATCATTCGCTTCATGGCTGCTGACCGCCCCGGTTCAATGCAGGGCCCTCCGTATACAGACTCTGACGCTGCAGAAGGCCGTTCATGGCCTTCTCGATCTGTCGATGGTCCGCCGTTGCCGCAGCATCACGCGCGGCAAAGACATAGTATCCTTTTTTCAGATAGGGCAGCTGCATGCGAAAGCATTCGCGCATATGACGCTTGACGCGATTGCGCGTAACGGCGTTGCCGATCTTCTTGCTTACCGAGAAACCGACCTGGAGCCGTCCGGCACGCACATAGGTCAGCGACATTTCCCGACAGCCCATCGTTTTCCCTTTATGAAAAACATAATGGAACTGGCCGTTTTTGCGGATGCGGAATTCCCGCTGCATGCTGCCTTTCCCCTTAAAAAGCAATGAAAAACCCGCCCCCGTCAAATCGCACGATGGCAGACTGCGGGGCGGGTCGAGCCATGCTTCGTCAGTCAGTCGCGCCTCAGGCGCGACTACGGTCACACCGTCAGTTCCTTGCGGCCACGACGACGACGGGCGGCGAGAACGCGACGACCGTTCTTGGTGGACATACGGGCGCGGAAGCCGTGAACCTTGCTGCGCTGGCGCTTTTTCGGCTGATAAGTACGGAACATTTTTCTTCTCTCCTTATTTATGAGGTCACGCGGAAGCCGCGTCGATCACCGGATCCTGCCTGCCTGAATGCAGACAGCCTAATTATTATAGTCGTCCCGGTGCCCGATGTCAAGCTTTTTTTCGCTTTATCGCGGTTATTCTCCGCTTATTCGCCGTATTCGACTGGGCCATAGCCGCCCTGGTCGGAATCGGCATATCCGCCGCCCATCTGCAGCTGCTGGCGCATCGTGCGCACGGCATCCAGCTGTGCGGCCAGGCCGCCGTCCGCATCCTCGAGCAGGCGGGCCAGACGGGCCACGGTATCCTGCTGCATGCGGCTGCAGGCCTGCATGGCGTCATCATTGATCTCCGCCGCGCGCGCCTGCGCACGCTGCGTGATCTCGTTCTCCTCGACCAGCTGTGCGGCCTGTGCCTGCGCCATCTGAACGATGTTCTGGGCTTCCGCCTGCGCGCCGGCAACGGTCTGGTTGGCATAATCGGCAGCCTTGCGCTGCGTTTCCTTGGCAGCAGCATCGGCATCGCTGATCAGGCGGTGGGCCTGCTCGGTCGCCTTGTCGATCGTTTCACGGGCATTCCGCTCCGCTTCCTCGGTGTGCTCGTCCCAGCGCCTGCGCAGTTCCTGCTCCTTATCGAGCAGCGTCTTTGCTTTTTCCAGGTCGGGGCCGAAGCTGTCATGGAGGCGGTCCAGCAGATCTTCCAGCTTGATCCTGTCCACCATGATCATATTGCTCAGCGGCACCTTGCGGCTGCCCTCGATCAGAGCATTGATATCGCTTATCGCAGCATAAACATCCAAATCCGCCATCATAATCCTCCTTGTCAGGTCCGGTTGGTTAAATAGTTCTTTATGATCTCCGCACTGCATTCAGGCACGAAGGGCGTCACGTCGCCGCCGAAAGCGGCCAGCTGGCGTACCATGCTGCTGCTCACGTCGCGCAGCTCGGGGCGTGCCGGCAGGTATACGACCTCAAAGTCCTCATACAGGATGCGGTTAAAGCCCGCCCAGGGAAGCTCAGTCTCCATTTCCGTCGCGGAGCGCACGCCGCGCACAACGGCATCCGCCTTGCGCATGCGCACAAAGTCCGCAAGAAGCCCGTCATATGCTTCGACAGAAGCGTTCGGGATTCCTTCACAGATGCGCTCCAGCAGCTGGATGCGCTTCTTCAGCGGCAGGAAGCCTTGCTTGTCGGGATTGATCAGCAATGCGACAATCAGCTGGTCACACTGCACGGCGGCACGGCGGATCAGGTCCTCATGCCCGCGTGTCGGCGGATCAAAGCTGCCGGGAAACACCCACAGTCTGGCCATCTTTCTCCTCCTCATAACGGTAGAATGAAATCATAGTATCCCGGTATCTGCGCCTGTCCGTCAGGCGGAAGCATTCCGGGGGCTCGGGGACAGATTCAGCCGCATGCTCGATTACGACCAGCGCGTCGTCCAGCAGCACTCCTGCCTCATCCAGCATCCTGCATGCCGGCACCGTATCCATACGGTAAGGCGGGTCCAGGAAGACAAGATCAAACTTCGCGCCTTCCTGCTGCAGCATGCGCACCGCCTGCTGGTCGCTCATGGCCATGAGCCGTGCCCTGTCTCCCACTTTCAGAGAAGCGATGTTCGCGGCAATGACCCGCGCGGCTTCCCGCGATTTGTCACAGAGCACCGCGCTTGCGGCACCGCGGCTCAGCGCTTCCAGCGCCAGCGCACCGCTGCCCGCATACAGGTCCAGCACCCTGGCTTCAGGGCATTCCGCGGAAATGATGTTGAACAGTGATTCCCGCGTGCGGTCCAGGGTCGGCCGTGTATCCATCCCCTTGGGCGCCAGGAGCGTGCGTGAACGGAATTCCCCCGCGATAATGCGCATCAGACCAGCTCTTTCGTCTCCGGCTTACGGACGCGCTGCTCACGCGCCTTGCGCTCCTTGCGGTTCTGGCGGCGCTTGTTCAGGCGGATGTTGCCGTGCACCAGTGCGCGCAGGCTCGGTCCGCGCAGGTAGCCCAGCGCATAGAACAGGGGCGTGATCAGGCACAGTACAGGCGACAGCCTGTCCATGAGCAGCATGGTGTCATAGCTGTCCGTTCCCACGATATTGATATACGGGAACAGCAACATCCTGACGATAATACGCAGGATATCCTCAACGGTGGTAGGATCGGGATTGTTGTAGTAAGCCAATGCCTGGCTGATCTCGGGCTGACTGTCATACGCAGATACCCAGGAAGGAAGCACGCTGAGCCGGAAAGTCTGCTTCGTCGCGAGCAGTGCGAACGCGAGCGCGATCAGGAAGAACGGTGCTACGCCCACTGCCGCGGTAAAGAAACCCTTCAGCGGATGGAAGCAGGTATCAAGGTCCTTCTTTGTAATGGGCTTGCCGTTGTTCTGGCGGTTGAGCGCGATCTCGGCAAAGGACACATCGTTCTCGCCCTGACGGCTGCCTTCGGCATACATCATCCAGCAGCAGACCGCGATCATGCCCAGGTTGATCACCAGGCGCAGGAAAAAGTTGTCAATGCTCAGCGCGATACTGACGATCATGAACAGAAAGGCAAACAGCACGATCATGCCCAGTACGCGCAGACTGCGCTTTGCTGCCAGACCGCTGACGGCATTCCCTTTCAGATACGGCTTATATACAGGCTTGAGCCCGTTCTTGTTCTTAGCGTTCTTTTGCATTTCCTGTCAAATTCCTTCCTTGTCCCCGTCGTACAGTACAGGTACGCGGGTACTGGGTGAAAGCAGAATCTCATAACTGATCGTGCCCGCCCATTCCGCGAGCATGCCGGCCGTGATGCACAGGTCGCCCTGCTTCCCCATCAGCACTGCCGTATCCCCGGGCCTGACATCAGGCACTGCGGAAACGTCCGCCATCATCTGGTCCATGCACACACGCCCGATCTGCGGGCAGAGTTTTCCATGAAGCAGTACGGATGCGCGTCCGGAGCAGGCACGCGGGTAACCGTCCCCGTAGCCCACCGCGATCGTTGCGATCTTCATCGGGCGTTCTGCCTTGAAGCTCCTGCCGTATCCGACCGTCTCGCCCGCCTCGATCTGCTTGACGAACGTGACCCTGGTCTCCATCTGCATGGCAGGCCGCAGGTCGAGGTCTTCATATCCCTGTGCACAGCCGTACAGTGCGATGCCTTCGCGCACCATATCGAGCCGTGCCCACGGGAAGCGCAGCGACGCATCACTGGCTGCCGCATGCCGCAGCAGTCCTTTGGGCAGCAGCGCGCTCAGGCGCTCGAACCGCTCAAACTGCTCATGCGAGAAGCTCTCGTCCGCATCATCCGCATCCGCAAAATGCGTATAGGTGCCGGTCAGGTGCACGCGTGCGGCAGATTTCAGCGCCGCAAGCGCTTCCAGCACTTCCCCTTCCGTGCGCGCGCCGATGCGGTTCATGCCCGTATCGAGCTTCAGATGCACGTCGACCGTGCTGCCCGTCTCTTCACAGGCCTTTTCCAGAAGCTGTACCCCATAGACATCGCATACCGTCTGCGTAAGCCCTGCGCGCACGGAGAGCGCAGCACCGGCAGGCGTAACATTGCCCAGCACGAGCACAGGCGCACTGATCCCGGCCTCACGCAGCCGCACGCCTTCTTCGGGGATCGCAACGGCCAGCCATTCCGCACCGTTCAGAAGCACCGTCTTCGCAGTCTCGATCAGGCCATGCCCGTAGGCATTCGCCTTGACCACTGCCAGGAGCCGTACGCCTTCGCCCATACGCGCTTTCAATACACGCGTATTATGCGCGATGGCATCCAGGTCCACTCGCAGGCACGTGCCGCGGCTGTCTTCCGTATATGCCTTCATTGCGCGCCTGCCTTTCTTTCCTTTTCGCTGCGGGCTTTGCCTCACACCGTCTTATTATTATACCAAACCCGCACGCAAAAGAAAAGTGGCAAAATTCGCATGGAAAGGCCGTCTCCCTTCGAAGACGGCCATAAAAATCAGTCCTTGATGCCCAGTCTGCGCAGTGTCCCGATGCTCTTTTCGGCATCCTCCAGCGGCACGTGCGCGGGGGATTCATCCTGCTCGATGATCAGCCACTGCGCACCGGCCTCCAGCGCGGCTTCCGTCACGGCGGCGGCATCCTGGCACCCGTAACCGTAGGGACGGAATTCAAACGGAGTGCCGGCGTTCTGTTTGGCTTCCGCTTCGCCCAGCAGCCCGTACGGCGTTCCGCTGCCCTCTCTGCGGCCTACATAATCCTTGAGATGTACGACAGGTGCGCGGCCGGCATACTTGCGGAGGTACGCGCAGGGATCCTCGCCTGCGTAGCGCACCCAGCACGTATCGAATTCCGTCTGCAGGACCTCGGGGCTCACGGCCTCGTACAGGAAGTCGATCATGTACATGCCGCTGATCCTGTCAAACTCGAAATCATGATTGTGATACAGCAGCTGGATGCCGTTCTCCCGGCACATGCATCCGAACGTCCAGATCGTGCGCAGCGCGCCTGCAAACCCGGGCGTCCCCGCACGGCGATCCGCAGGCAGGTAGGGAACCGCGATATACGGGCAGCCGATCGCCTTGTGATAGTCGATCACGCCCTGCATGTCCTCTTCGATCAGGTTGATCGCCACATGGCTGGAGGCCGCCTCGAGTCCCGTCTCGGCCAGCATGCCGCGGATCTCTTCGGCGGAATGCCCGTAAAAACCGGCAAACTCCACGCCGTCATAGCCCATTTTCTTCAGCGCACGCAGCACGGAAAGCAGGTCTTTGGAAGCCGCTTCACGCGCCGAGTAGATCTGATACGCTACAGGAGCTTTTCTCATTGTGCGCCCCCTGTCAGTCAAAGTACACCGGCTTGCCGGTCTTGGCGGAGGTGTAGATGGCTTCCAGGATCTGGGTCACGACGATGGCCTGTTCGGGCTTGACCGTAACTTCGCCTTCGCCGCGCACAGCCTGGGTAAAGACGAACTGCTCGATCTCGTTGGGGCCCTTCTTGGTGCCGTCATAGAAGTCAACGCCCTTGCTGTCCAGCGCGGGGGTCGTCACATACTGCTTGCCATGCTTTACGCCATTGATATGCAGCTCGCCCTTGTGCATGTCTGCACCGGCCTTGGTACCGCATACCATGGTGCGCGCTTCCTCGACATCCAGCGTATTGAGCGCCCAGCTCGCGTTCAGCTCGATCGTCGCGCCGTTCTCCATCACGATGAAACCGAAGGCGCTGTCTTCGACCGTGAACTTCTCGGGATCCCAGTCACCCCAGGCATTGCCGGTCTCGCGGTCGTTGTTCAGCTTGTGGTAGACCGTGCCCATGACGGACTTGGGCTTGTAATTGTTCATCATCCACAGCGTCAGGTCCAGCGCATGCGTGCCGATATCGATCAGCGGACCGCCGCCCTGCTCATACTCGTTCAGGAACACGCCCCAGGTGGGAACCGCGCGGCGGCGGATCGCATTGGCCTTCGCGAAATAGATCTCGCCCAGCTCGCCCGCTTCGCACTCCTGCTTCAGGTACTGGCTGTCCGGACGATAACGGCCCTGGTATCCGATAGTCAGGATCTTGCCCGTCTCCTTTGCGGCATCCAGCATCTTCTGCGCCTCTGCGCTGTTGATCGCCATGGGCTTCTCGCACATGACGTGCTTGCCGGCATGCAGCGCATCCACGGTGATAAAGGAATGGCTGCGGTTCGGCGTACAGACGTATACGCAGTCAAGGTCCAGTTTCAAAAGCTCTTTATAATCTTTAAAGACCAGCGCGTCGGGCGTGCCGTATTCGCGCTTTGCCTTTTCCGCGCGCTCCACGATCAGATCGCAGAACGCGACAAGGTCTACCCCGCCCAGCGCTTTCAGCGCAGGCATATGCTTTCCGTTGGCGATCCCGCCGCAGCCAATAATGCCGGCCTTCAAGATTTTCATTTTTTACGCTCCTTTGGCAGTTCTGCTGCCTATATATAATGTATGATTTGATTTTAACGGCCTCACAGAGGATTGTCAAGCGCCCTGTTTTTTACATTTGACAGAACAACGTAAGACAATTGTTAGAATTTCGGAACATTCTTGTTCACTGATACGTTTATAAT
>JAFZPO010000222.1 GCA_017550305.1 Clostridia bacterium | reverse complement strand
TGTCAGGGAACTGCCTCTAAAAACAGAGTTCTTTGCCGTGGATGCACTCGTCTTTCCGCATCTGAAGAGCCGTGCTGTTACACTGAAGAAGCAGGGCAGAAAAATGCTGAGCGTGGAATACAAAAACATGGACGTTCTGCTGCTGTGGACAAAGCCCGGAGCAGATTACATCTGTATCGAACCCTGGTGTTCGACACCGGATTATATCGACAGTGATATGCAGATCAGGACAAAGCCAGGCATCCTGACTCTTGATCCCGGATGCGCTGTGGAGCGTACGCATCGTATCGAATTCTTCTGATTCAAAGCATAGTAAAACGCCTGTTTCTCACCTTCATCGCAGGAAAGAAACAGGCGCTTTTTTATTGCTATCAGTCATTAATGCGCATAGCGCGGGTCGCATTCAACACAGCGATCACAGATACGCCTACATCCGCGAATACTGCAGCCCACATTCCAGCAATCCCCAAGGCGCCAAGCAGCATGATCAGGATCTTTACACCCAATGCGAATATGATATTCTGCCATGCGATCTTTCTCGTATGTCCAGCAATCCGGATCGCCAGCGCCAGTTTCCGCGGATCATCGTCCATCAGTACCACATCGGCAGCTTCAACAGCCGCATCCGAACCCAAGGCACCCATCGCAACGCCTACATCTGCACGTGCCAGCACAGGTGCGTCATTCACGCCGTCACCGACAAACACCAGCGTTCCCTGTTTTTCCTCAAGCAGATGTTCCACATGTTCCACTTTATCCTGCGGAAGCAGAGAGGCATGCATTTCATTCACGCCGACCCGATCAGCGACTGCCCTGGCTGTCTCTTCCTTATCGCCTGTCAGCATGACCGTTCTCCGTACGCCCAAATCGCGCAATCCCCGGATTGCCTCAGCGGAACCGTCCTTGACAGCATCTTCTATATGCAGGCATCCTGCATATTGTCCGTCTATGGCAACATATACGCACGCTACGCCAGTCTCAGCGGGGATGCTGCCTGTAAAGCGTTCCATCAGGCGCGCATTACCGACTGCGATCTGACGACCGTCCACGACAGCTTCTATGCCGTAACCGGCCTCCTCATGAACGGATGTAATCCTTATGAGATCGATTGCTTTCCCATACGCATTACGGATCGCCAGTGCAATGGGATGTGTTGAATGTGCTTCCGCATGCGCAGCTATCTCCAACAGTTCCTGTTCCGCTAAGTCTGATGCCTGGACTTTGGTAACGGAGAAGCTTCCCTGCGTCAGTGTACCGGTCTTATCGAAGACCACCGTATCACAGCTGCAAAGCGATTCAAGAAGGCTGGAACCCTTGATCAGGATCCCGTTCTTCGATGCGCATCCGATTCCGGCATAGAAAGTCAGCGGTACAGAAAGCACCAGTGCACAGGGACACGAGATGACCAGGAAGATCAGCGCACGCTTCAGCCAGATGCTGAAGGGCTGAGCGAAAAGCAAAGGCGGAATGACACACAGCAGTACGGCCAGGCCGCATACGATCGGCGTATACCAGCGGGCAAAACGGGTAATCATGCTTTCAGTACGCGCTTTGCGTTCTCCGGCATCTTCCACCAGATCCAGGATACGCGCAACAGTACTCTGCGCATATTCACCGCTGACACGCATGCGGAAAACATCCGTCAGGTTCACACAGCCACTGATGACCTGATCTCCTGTGCCGACACTGCGCGGACGCGACTCGCCTGTCAGGGACGATGTGTCCAATGTCGAGTTGCCTTCGAGCACTTCACCATCCAGGGGAATGCGCTCGCCAGGCCGTACGACCAGTACTTCCCCAGCCAATACTTCTTCAGGCAAAACAGTCTCGATCTTTCCGTCACGTTCCACATTGGCATGATCGGGACGAATATCCATCAGATCACGGATCGCATCTCGGCTACGGTCTACCGCAGTATCCTCAAACAGCTCACCTATCTGGTTGAACAGCATTACAGCAACGGCCTCAGGATATTCGCCTATGCATAACGCGCCGATGGAAGCGATGGACATCAAGAAGGCTTCATCAAAGACTTCGCCGTGAATGATTCCCTTAAAAGCATGCAGCAGTGTATCATAGCCTACGATCAGATACGGAACAAGGAACGCCAGGAACCGCCATATGCCCTCAAGCGGGAGCAGCCATGCAACAATCAGTAGGACCGCGCCTGCAATGATCCTGATCATGGTATTTCTGCGTTCTTCCCTGCTGCTCTCACCATGATGGTGTCCGCAGCCGCAGCCGTCGTCATGGCAGGAACAATGATCATGCTCATGTCCGTGTTCGTGACAATGCTCGTGTTCATGGCAGTGTTCATGTTCGTGCTCATCCTCATGATGGTGTTCATGCGCATGATGATCATGACTCATACCGTTGCCTCCCATTATTCCTGTACGTGCTCAAGGCCCTGCGAAAGCAGGCTGCGCACGTGTTCATCCGCCAATGAATAGTATACTGTTTTACCAGCCCGGCGGTAACGCACAAGCCGCGCCTGACGCAGGATCCGCAGCTGATGCGATACTGCAGAAACAGATGCTCCCAACAGTTCGCTCAGATCACATACGCAAGTCTCTGCTGCCAGCAGCGCGAAAAGGATACGGGTACGTGTGCTGTCCCCCAGTACCTTGAACAGCTCACTGACGTCCAGCATGGCATCTTCATCCGGCATTGCCGTACGCATGATCGCGATCGCCTGCGGATGTGCGCTGATCTCACTGCATACCGGCGCATCCCCGACCATCATTTCCAGATCCTTCTCTTCCATACTGACCTCCGTTGAACATTCATTGAACATTTGAACATTTGTTCAAATGTTATTATAATGATACCCGTCCAGGCTG
Source organism: Clostridia bacterium (assembly GCA_017550305.1). Lineage (GTDB taxonomy): Bacteria > Bacillota > Clostridia > Christensenellales > Aristaeellaceae > SFMI01. Next base: position 1,893 of record JAFZPO010000222.1, on the reverse strand, counting down.
TCAAGCGCTTCTGGAAAAAATATCATAATTATTTTGTCATTGACATATACTGATTGGGATTTTTCAGGACTTATACCGGTAAAGCATATTTCATACAAAAAAGCAAAAAAAGGAAACCGATACTCTGTCCGAAAACTCTTTTACCCTGTGATAGGTTTCAAGTTCAGAGTATGGCTTCCTGTTGATTGTGTCTTCTGCGTTATTTCTTCTTCGTGTCCCCGTGACGCTGCATCTGTTCATTCAGGAGATTGATATCCCCGCAGCCCATCGTCAGGACCAGATCACCGGGCTGCCAGTGTGCGCGCAGATATGCTTCCGTATCATCAAAGCTCGGAGTCAACACGGCATTGATCCCATGCTGACGCATACCTTCTACGAGCATGCCGCTGTTGATATCCCCCGGATCGACTTCGCGTGCAGCGCAGATATCGGTGACCAAAGTATAATCCGCGGCTTCCGTACAGGTCAGATAATCGTTGAACAGTGTTTTGACACGGCTGAATGTATGCGGCTGCATGACTGCCCAGACATGTTTGGCACCCTGTTCACAGGCCACGCTCAGTGCACCGCGCATCTCGACCGGATTATGGCCGTAGTCATGGTACATATGCACTCCGTCAATATCCCCGGTATGCTCAAAGCGCCGGTGTGCACCTGCAAACTCGGAAAGTGAAGAGGCGGCCTTCTCAAGGTCTGCACCCATAGCGTTGGCAGCCGCCAGGGATGCCAGTGCATTCAGCACATTGAACCGTCCTGCAACACCCAGCTCGACATGGCAGCATTTTTCGCCTTTGTACATCACGTCAAACTGCGGGCGTCCGTATTCTCCGATCTTCAGTCCTGCCGGATACCAGTCGCAGGCATCCGTATTACCAAAGGTCTCTTTTCTGCAGGACAGGCGCGACAGGAGGCGTTGTGCACGAGGATCCTCTCCCCACGCGATCACCATTCCCTCCTGCGGTACCAGTGAGCAGAAATTATAGAACGCTTCCTCGATATGCTCGATATCACCATAGTAATCCAGGTGGTCTTCCTCGATATTCAGCACAACCGCCACTGTCGGCTTCATATGCAGGAAACTTCCGGCGTACTCACAAGCTTCAGCCACAAAAACGCGTTCCGATCCCACACGCGTGCTTCCGCCAAGCGCGTCCACGCGTCCGCCGATATGCACAGCGGGATCAAGGCCGCAGTCGAGCAGGATCTTCGCGATCATTCCCGTAGTGGTCGTTTTTCCATGAGTACCGCTGACGCATACTGCGTCTTTATGGCCGGCCATAAGCTGCCCCAGAAGCTCAGCGCGTTCGATCTGCGGGATCCCGTGCGCGGACGCATAGGCACGTTCGGGATTGTCCGGATGGATGGCAGCCGAATATACCAGCAGGTCAGCGCCAGCTACGTTCTCCCCCGAGTGCCCAATCGCCACCTTCACACCCAGGCTTTCCAAGCGTTCGACGGCATGGCTGTGCGTACGGTCTGAGCCGGTAACGGTATAGCCCTGCTTCAGAAGCATCTCGGTCAGTCCGGACATACTGCTTCCGCCAATGCCTACCATATGGATGCGCTTATCATGATAATCACGAATCTGCGGCGTACACATTTTCTTCTCCCAATGAACGGATGAGCGCCCGCATAAACGGACGCCCACCCTGTTCTTTTTTATTCTTTACTTACCAAGAACACGCTTGGCTGTGGCAGCGACATTTTCTGCCGTGAAGCCATATTCCTTGAACAGGATACCGGCCGGAGCGGAAGCGCCGAAATGATCGATGCCGACCACTTCGCCGTCCAGGCCGACGTAACGGTACCACGGCATAGTCGCGCCGGCTTCGACAGCGACACGTGCACGCACCGCGGCGGGCATGACCTGCTCTTTGTACTCTGCATCCTGAC
>JAFZPO010000221.1 GCA_017550305.1 Clostridia bacterium | reverse complement strand
GAGATGATGATTTTAAGATCATTGATGAGGTAGCGCCCAAAGAGGGAGAGAAGGTCTTTATCAAGACGATCAACAGCTGCTTTGGGACCAAGGCCTTTACGGAATACATGGAACAGCAGGAAGACAAGCGCCTGATGATCATCGGCCTGCAGACGAACTGGTGCATTGACTGCACCGTGAAATCCGCTTTTGAAAGAGGCTATGGGGTGATCATTCCCGAAGGGGCCAATTCAACTTTTGACAATGATTACATGACCGGAGAGACCACGTACCGGTATTACAATGAAGAGATATGGCCCGGTTGCTTTGCGGATTGCGTGCCGTTCGATGAAGCCATTGCCATGCTGGGCAAATGACAGGAAGCTTGTCTGTTCAGCTGAAGACAGAGAATAACAGAGCGGAGAGAAAGCAGAAATGTCTGTTATAGATGCAGCGATTCAATATGTGCATGATCTTTTTGAGAATAATGCCGGTGGGCATGATGCTGAGCATACCATGCGTGTCTATCGGAATGCCCTTCAGATTGCGAGAAAGGAGCCAGGATGCGATTTGGAGATCGTTGCGCTCAGCGCATTGCTCCATGATACAGACGACTACAAGCTCTTTAATACGCAAAATAACGCAAATGCAAGGGCGTTCCTTGAAGGACAGGGAGTTGCGCCGGACAGGATAGAACAGATCTGCAGGACCGTCAATGCTGTCTCATTCAGCAAAAACAGAGGGAAGCGGCCGGAAACGATCGAGGGAAAGATCGTACAGGATGCTGACCGTCTGGATGCGATCGGTGCAGTCGGCATTGCCCGGACTTTTGCGTATGGCGGTGAACATGGCCGGTCACTGGATGCATCGATCCAGCATTTCCATGACAAGCTATTGCTGCTCAGGGATGAGATGAATACGGATGCGGCAAAAGAACTGGCTGATAAGAGACATACTTTCCTGCTGATGTTCCTGAAGGAATATGAAGAAGAAACAAAATGACTGCCATATCATCGTATGGGCAGTCATTTGAATAACAGCATAAGCAGCTGATGGACATATACTGATGTCTGATCAGGCGTGATCAGAATACATAAGTTTTGCTCTTTATTGAGATCTTTTTATCCTGGAAAGCGATGCCGACAGCGGAGATCTCCCTGGTACCGTCCATCTTCATTTCGGCGATATATGGTTTTTCTTCGATTTGGATAAGCGCTTTTTCAGCCAGGCCATCCAGAATATCGGTACCTCTTCTGGAAGCTTTCAGCTCAAAGATAAAGCCGGGGAGCAGGGATTCCAGAGGAGCCAGTTGGATGCCGAACCTTCCGAGCACCGTTTCACGGTTGGAACGAACCATGTATCTTTGATTCAGCATAGCACACAGACCGGTTATCAGGGACTGATAGAAATCCTCACTGTTGGTATCATATGCCATGATAAAGGCCGTTATGTAATCAGTAATACCCTGCTGCAGGGAGGCTGTATTCCGTTCAAACAGAGCCTGCTGGATCATTAAGGCAGCAGGTCCGGTGCCTATGACGTTCAGACCGGATATGATCTCCTTGGCATACAGGGTGGAGATCTCCCGGTTCGGAATGGAGATCTTACAGATGAAAGCGCCATCGTTCTGGGGGATGATCTCCGTGCAGCAGAGGTAACCGGTCATGAGCAGATAGCTGAAAAAGCCGGAAGGATTATCCGCTTCCGAAGAAACGGTTTCGGTGTCGACGTAAGCTGTAATTGAAGCACCCTGCATAAGCGAGCGGAGATTATCCACGGTCTCCGAAGACGCCTTGGTAATGGCATTGCCTATGACCTCGTTGCTTCCGGTAGAGAGCCAGAAAGCTTTGGGACAGCAATTGTCATCGATATAGTTGATAACAGACCAGGGGTTCAGGATGTCTGCCTGGCCGAACTGATAGCCGCCATACCATACGCAGACTTCAGCCAGCTTGTCTTCCTTGCCGTAATAGGCCAGCATCTGCCTGGCTTCTTTTTTTGTGAAACCAAAGTAAGAGTTGTAGCGGTCGTCCAGGATCGTGTTGATCTTCAGATTATTAATGCCGCTGAAGATGCTGTCCTTGGTGATCCGGAGAATGCCGGACAGGAAGCCGTATGCCAGGTCCGGATTGTCCTTGAAGGCTCCGGTGAAGAGGCCGCGGAAAAAGCCGATGGCCTGGTCGTAGTAATTGCCGGCATAGGCCTGCTGGATGGGCGTGTCATATTCGTCGATAATGATCACGGTTTCCTTGCCGTAATGCCTGTGAAGCATGGAGGATAACATTGTCAGAGAGCGGGAGAGCATAGTCTCATCTGCGCATCCGTCGATCACGGATCGATACATCCGAGCCTCAATCGGATTGCAGAGGCTGCTGTCCATCAGCTCCTGATGACGGGCAAATTCGTTTCGGATAATGGAATAGATCCCGTCCAGGGCACTGTCCCAGGAAGTGTACCTGATGTCTTTGAATGACAGATAGATGACAGGATACTTGCCCTGAAAGCTCCGGTAATAGTTGCCGCATTTCCAGATCTTCATGTCTTTGAAATAGACGGAAGTATCCTCATAGGAACGTTCGAAGAAGACCCGGAGCATGTCCATGTTTAAGGTCTTTCCGAAGCGCCGCGGGCGGGTAAAAAGGGAGACCTTGGGGAGCGTGTCGATGAAGTCCCGGATCAGCAGAGTCTTGTCGACATAGTAGTATTTGGTGACAGCTTCAACATAACTGGTAACACCGATAGGCAGAGGGAGGGACTGCCTGCGGCCGGATGTTTTTGTCCTGACCTTGAGCTGCGTATCAGCCGGAATCAACCAGGAACGGCCCTGCTTTCTGGCCCCGGGAATCGCATTTTCCTTGCATAACTGCTGCATGCGCCGGGGAGTAATGTTCCAGCGCTGCGCGGCTTCCAAAATCGTCAGGTCTCTCATGAATTCAACACCTCATATCACAATTACGAAATAATTATATACTATTACGCGAAATAATACAATATATTACGAATAAAATATTAAATGTTACGAATATATAAATTAATATATTACATTTCGCGAAATAAAAAAGGAAAATAAATCCCATGTGGAAAGGGATACTATTACAGATCAGGGCAAAGAAAAACCGCCATTCTGTTCGAATGACGATGCGGAAGATCAGAAAGGGAGGTCAAAATCTTCGTTGTCCAGCAGCTGGCTTGACGCGCCTGGCTGGCTCTTTTTTTCTTCTTCCAGCTGTTTATCACGCCGGTTGATCTCTGCCTGTTCCTCCCATGTGATCCCATAAGGAAAGCCCGCGGGAGTGTAACCGGCGATAAATGCGAAGTACTCGTTCTGCTCGATGACAGGCGTCTCCTGCTGCTTTTCTTTTTTTCTTTTCTTGTACACGGATTTCTCCAGCTTGCTTTTACGGATTCCTGCTGTTTCAGGATTACAGGTCTCTGTTTACGAAGGCCAGCTTTTCACGCAAGTCATCACTGAAATCTTTCAGATCGTCAAGCGTGATCACTTCATCTCCGAGAAGACTGATCAGATTCAGATACATATAGGAACGGCTCATGTGTGCCACAACGCCTACGCTTTTCTTATCATTCCAGATACGCTTTTCCAACGCCCAGAATTTATCAGACGGTTCTCCAGGACGTGCAATCAGTTCGGCATACTCATCAAGGAGACGCTGCATATAGGCATTCTGCCATCCCGGGAGCTTGGCACGGAACCTTTTCCAATCTGATTCGTTAACGGTCATCTGATACATACAATTCCTCCAACATCTGCGCAGGATTGTCTGCGGCTTTCACTTTTCCGAAAGCCTTGACGATCACACCGTTCTCAATCAGGTATGTCGTTCTGACCACACCCATGGTCGGTTTTCCGTAATTCATTTTTTGCTGCCAGACATCATACGCCTGAATGACCTTGAGCTCAGGATCGGACAGGAGCGTGAACGGCAGGCCGTACTTCTCCTCAAATTTTTTATGACTGGCGACACTGTCCTTGCTGATGCCAATCACTACAGCGCCCTTTTCCAGATACTGAGGATATAGCTCGGCGAAGCCGCATGCCTGCTTGGTGCATCCGGAAGTCATATCCTTAGGATAGAAGTACAGGATGATTTTCTGCCCTTTGTAATCAGACAGAGAACGAAGCACTCCGTTCTGATCCGGCAGTGTAAAGTCCGGAGCCTTGGTCTTTAGTGCCAGCATGTTCTTTCCCTCCTGATCTGATTGATCGTTATTATGCTCTGGAGATACGCAGGGTCTTTATTTCAAATGTACCGAATTGAAGTCTGACCTGGCTGTCTTCCATATCCAGCTGTTCTGCCCGGTTCTCCAGCATGTCGCACAGCCATACTTCTGCTGCGGGAATACCAATGTGCAGGCTGCAGACTGTATCTGCTTTCCTGGCTTCATACAGACGGAGAATGATGTCACCGCTTCCGTCTTCTGCCGGCTTCACGGTATCGATGAATACATTGCGCGCGTCAGTGCGGAAAGCGCTGAAGGAGGGACAGGCACCCCGGACGACCTGTACGGGAACATTCAGGTCATACGCCTGTTCTGTCACAGGGCTCTCATAGAAGCTTCCTTCCCATGCGGTTAAGGCATAGGTGAAAGTATGCTCACCATTGTCGGCACGCATCTCGGGCGAAGCAGCTGCGCGAAGCAGGGTCAGCTCCATGGCATTGCCGTTCATGCTGATCCCATACTTACAGTCGTTGAGGACAGCGGCGCCGTGATGCTGATCACAAAGGGCACTGTAGCGCTGGTTGCACACCTCAAAGCGTTCGCTGTCGTACAGACGTGAACGGTGTGTCGGACGCATCATATAACCGAACTGGATCTCGTTGATTCCTTCGTTCGCGTTCACATCGACGGGGAAGCTGACCTTCAGAAGCCTGTGAAGCTCATGCCAGTCGACCCGCGTTTTGAAGTCAAGCCTGCTGCTGTCCGCGACAAGCTCGATATCCTGCTCGAAAACAGAGTTCATGATACGGCGCGATACATGCAGTACAGCACGAAGACCCTCCGGTTCCTTTACAGAGATCTCTGCCGGCTCATTCAAATCTACGGGCTGCAGGATATAGTTGGAATCGATGTCCCAGGCGTCAAAGGTACGCGGAACATCCTTGTATGCAAGGAGACGATTCATGGGCCCGGCAGCAAACTCCCTGCCAGTCGATTTATCGACGAAGGAAACGATCTCACCGTTCCTGTTCAGCTCTGCGCGGATACATGCGTTTTCGATCATGGCACCATTATCAGCCAGTACTGCACATGCGCATGCAACTGAAGGAGCAGAGGAGGCGGGCAGCAGTGTTATGGCACCGCAGGCGGGAACCTGCACCAACGCCAGCACATCATCATCCGATGCCTGAACAGGCACAGCCGAGCCGTCAGAAGTTACCGCGCCGTTCCTGTATTCAGAGGGCAGGGAGATGAGCGCCGGACGGTCGAACGAAAGGGAGTTGAAAACGGTGATGCCGTCCCCCTGAACAAGGGCAGCCAGAGCTGCATCCCGGATCTGATCAGCTTC
>JAFZPO010000220.1 GCA_017550305.1 Clostridia bacterium | reverse complement strand
GGGAGGGCGCCCTTCCTGACAGATTGAATTACTTCAGAAACTCGGCGTATTCATCAGCGGTGTAGATCGCATCGTTGGTCTCCCAGTTGATGTAGCGCTGGGACTGCACGCCGTACAGGGAGTAGATCTTGGTGGAATCATTGACGCAGGTCAGCTGCCAGGTCTTGTTGTAGTAGGTCGGCAGCGCCAGCACGTGCTCGATCAGGTAGGCTTCAGCCTTGGCCAGAGCATCATAGCGGGCATCGATATCAGCCGTGATCGCATGCGCTTCGTTGGTCAGGCGGGTGAACTCTTCGTACTCAGCATACAGATCGGGATCCGTGATATCGTTCGCGTTGGTGTAGCTGTTGGCATAGAAGGCGTTATCATCGTTGATGATTTCCTGACCGATGAAGTTGATCGGGTCAGCATAGTCAGCGCCCCAGCCGCTGGAAGCTACAGAATGCAGCCTCGGGTTGCGGACTTCCTGAGTGAAGTTGCTGACATAGGTCTTGGTGACAAAGTTGATGTAGTCGGTGCCCAGGCAGTCAGCAAAGATCTGAGCCAGCACGTCGGCAGTGTCCTTAGCCACCTGGCTGGAACCGGAAATGTACCAGTCAAGCTCAACGGGGAAGGTGACGCCCTTAGCGGTCAGCTCTTCGATAGCCTTTGCCTTGTAATCGGCAGCCTTGTCCGCATCGTAACGGATGTAGGTGCTCAGGTCGCTCATATCAATGCCCAGGAGATCCAGAACGATCTGCGTATACTCGGTACCGTCGCTCTTAGCAACCAGGTTGCGGGCGGTGTAAGCATAGTTCTGCAGGGAGAGCGGATCCAGGCTGTTGGTACGGGCCAGATAGTTGGTCATATCCAGGCCGTAGTACATGGAGAGACGGAAGTTCTCGTTGGCGATGGCGGTATTCCAGTTCACATCGGGCGTGCCGTCTTCGTTGTTCTTCGCGTAGTTCCACTTCCAGTTGTAGCTGTACTTGGTCTGACGGGTGGGAACCATGTAGGCATTCCACTCATTGTCAGGATTGGAGATGGTGGCGATCTCGGACTCGGTCAGTTCGACGTAATCAAGCTCGCCGGCGGTGAACATCGTGAAAGCTACGTTCAGGTCATCGACCATCTTGATGGTGACGGTGTCGAACAGCTTCGCTTCGGTATTGTAGTACATCGGGTTCTTGGTCAGGATCTTTTCATTGCCATGCGCGAAATAGGTGATGGTGTAAGGACCATTGTACCAGATCGTGGTGTTGTCCGCGCCGAAGTAGCCGTCCACACCAATCTCCTCAATCAGCTTGGCGCTGATGGGAGCCAGGCAGTTGTAGCAGGCCAGGGTCGGGAACCACGGGGTGGCATCGATGCAGGTGAAGGTGATCTTGTTGCCGTCAACCGCGCAGCCGACCATCTCATAGAACTTGTCCAGAAGCAGCGCCTTGCCCTCATCTTCCGGCAGATCTTTGGTATAGTCATAGTACTCGCCGGCGCCCTTGATCATCTGGATGGGCATCGAGGTGTTCGCCGCAGCATTCTTGTGGTAGTTCAGGACCCACTCAAGGCCGGTCGCGAAGTCTTCAGCGACCACATCAGCCTTATAGTTGCCTTCATAGTCTACCCACTTGACGTCATCGCGCAGGACAAAGGTCCAGGACACGCTGCCGTCTTCGGTGTACCAATCGGTGGCTACTGCCGGAGCAAGGCCGCCGTTGGGCAGGTTGGTCAGCAGATGGTCATAGCAGTTGCTCAGTACGTTCAGGTCCAGTGCCTTCTGCGAATACTGATAGCAGAACGTCTCCATCTCATTGTTGACCGTCTGGTAATCGCGGAAATCCTTGATCTCATCAGCGGAAGCCATCATAGTCCAGCTGGTCAGTACAAGCGCCAGTACCAGAATCATTGCAAATAACTTCTTCATAGGTTTTCCTCCCCTACGTTTTTTCGTCGATCCGACGTTATACGCAGAATTATACGCATGGCAGCACCGTCCGTCAAGTCAAAATACATTCCAAATACAAAAAAATTGCAGATTTATTTTATACGCATATTGCATAAAGGGCATTTTTGAAATTTTTTGGTCTCAAAAATCCATTTTCTGCTCTTGCAGTTCATATTTGAGTCGTGTATAGTGATACTGGAGGTGTTTTCGCGTGAAAAAACTGCGTGAAAAATGGCGGAACGCGCTCCTGCGTCCCACCATATATACGTTCTCTGTACGTTTTCTTGCCGCACTGGCCGTTATACTGGTCCTGAATTATATAATTGGAAAGAACACGCCGCGCTTCCTTGGGTTTGCTTTTATGCTGCTGGCGCTGCTGTTTGCCGCGCTGACCTGGATCGCGTATCTGCGCATGGACGGGGTGACCCTGCCCAAGCCGCTCATGAAGCGTGTCAATCTGCACAGGAAACCCAAACGGCAGTATGGCGATATGATCGACTACATCGACGAAAAGCCGGGTCCCGCTTTTGAAGAGCTCGAAGATCAGGAAAAAGACCTCTGCCTGCTGCTGGCTGACACGGCCTGCTGTGTGATCTATCTGGTCCTAAGCTTTTTCTTCTGATTTACGCTTTCGTGCACAGGTTCTTTCTCAGGAATGAAAGGATCTCCTCATGCATCGGCTGCTGATAGAACCGGTAATCAGCATGGTCTGCATCCTGCACGCGGATAAAGTCTGCCTCGACTCCCGCCGCTGTCAGTGCCGCATACAGGCGCTCACTGTGTACGATGGGCACGATGCTGTCGCATGTGCCGTGCATCATCAGGAACGGCGGCGCATCAGGCGTCACATATGTCCGCGGGTCCATGGCCGCTGCGCGCTCAGGATATTTGCGTACTTCTGCAACGCCGCCTTCAATGCTCTGCGGTTCCAGTTTTCCGCGCAGCAGTGCCTGCGGTTTCTGATCATATGAATCAAGCTCCCCGCGGCCTTCGAAATCCGCCATATCCACACACGGATAATAGCATACCGCTGCCTGTACGCCGTCCGACTGGTCGGCGTATTCATTCGTCTCAAACTGCTCAAGATCGCCTGTCAATGCAGTCAGTGCAGCCAGATGTCCACCTGCGCTCTCCCCCATCACTGCCATGTGTTTCGGATCGATACCGAGCATATCCGCATGTGCACGCAGCCAGCGGATAGCCAGCTTGATATCCTTGAGCGGTTCCGGGAAGAACCATGTGGGTGTCAGCGAATAATCAACGCTGGCTACTACAAAGCCTGCCTTCACCAGCCAGGTCAGCTCAGGCAGCCAGACATTATGGTCGACCTCCGTCCAGCCGCCGCCGCAGACCCATACCACGCACGGACGCGGCTGCATGGGCGGATCATATGAGAAATGGCAGCGCGGACGCAGAACTGTCAGTTTCCGCGATGCAAGGCCGCCGTGGCACCAGTATGGTTTCTGCGCATATACATAATCTGTCGTCTGCAGTACGAGTGGTTCTTCCACGCGGATATCCATCGTCTTTTCCATATGTATTTCACTCCTCCGTGATCACATATTGATTTCCTTTTTTATAAATATATGCTTTCACAGCCCATTCGTCAATTGTAAAAATGGACTGTAATTGTTGCGCTTCTCTTACGTAATATTTGCGAATCTGTATTATTTGCGGTATACTGAACAGGATCAATCGACTTTAAGGAGCCTCACACATGCAGCAAGAACAGGTTCGTTCCATCGTATATGCCCTTCAGCAGAACGTACGCCGCGTCATTGTTGGCAAGGAAGACGCCATCGAACTGGCGCTTATTGCCCTGCTTGCCAAAGGCCACGTTCTGATCGAGGATGTGCCGGGCGTAGGCAAGACCACATTGGTCGCTGCACTGGCGCGTTCGCTTTCCTGCTCGTTCAAACGCATTCAGTTTACGCCGGACGTTATGCCCAGCGATATCACGGGCTTTACCATGCCCTCACTGCAGACAGGCCAGATGGAGTTCAAGCCCGGTGCAGTCATGAGCCAGATCGTCCTGGCGGATGAGATCAACCGTACTTCGCCGCGTACGCAGTCCAGTCTTCTGGAAGTCATGGAAGAAGGCCAGGTCACGGTCGACGGCATCACGCATCCGCTGCCCCGGCCCTTCATGGTACTGGCCACACAGAACCCCGTCGATTTCGTCGGCACCTATCCGCTTCCTGAGGCGCAGATGGACCGCTTTTTCCTGCGTATCCGCATCGGTTATCCTTCCGTTGAGGAAGAAATGGACGTACTGGCCCGGTATTCCGGTACTGTCTCTCCGCTCACTACGCTGCAGAGCATCTGCACTGCTCAGGACGTGGTCGCCATGCAGGAACAGGTCGGCACGATCTACTGCAGCCGTGAAGCACTTGCCTATGTGGCCAAGCTGACCGCACTGACCCGCGAACATCCGCAGCTCGTTCTGGGCGCTTCCCCGCGTGCGGGCATTGCCCTTGTCCGTGCTGCCCAGGCCTGTGCCGTTCTGAGTGGACGTGATTATGTCCTTCCCGATGATATCCGCCGCATGGCGATCCCCGTGCTGGCGCACAGGCTCATCCTGACGCCCGAAGCGCGCGTGCGCCGGCAGAACGTTGAACAGCTGCTGTCCGCCCTGATCGCCTCTACGCCCGTTCCGGGCAGCCGTACATGACAGCGCGCGGACGCGCGTTAGTAGTATTCATCCTGGGTGCGCTTTATGCGGGCCTTTCCTTTGGTGCGCGCATATGCTATGTTGCGGCGATCTTTGCCGCCCTGGCCCTGGCTTATTCAATCCTGACAGTTCTCTTTGTCCGCCGCAGTATCACTGCTGAATCAACGCTTTCCGCACAGCAGACGCCTCGCGGGGAGGCTGTGCACCTTTCCGTTCAGCTGACCTGCCGCTGCCCGCTGCCGGTCTCGCCGCTGCGCGTTTTCGTGCAGACAGATGAACGGACTATCGAATACACCGCAACACTCGAAAAACAGGCTGCCGCACTCGGAACGGACCTTCCTGCACGTCATGTGGGAACGCCCGCTGTCGGTGTGCGGCAGATTCTTTTCACGGATATTCTCGGGCTGATCCGGAGCAAGGCAAATACGGAAGAAATGCTGATGCCGCTCACCGTGCTTCCCCGAAGCTTTACTACGGACCCGCTGCGTTTCCTGTCCGACAGTGAAGGCGGCCTGCAGCAGAACCGGGCCGCAGAAGATCTTTCCAGTCCAGAAGATATCCGTGCCTACCGGCATGGTGACCCGCTCAAACGCGTACACTGGAAACTCAGCGCGCGTAAGCGTGAACTGCTGGTGCGCAAATTTGAGACGCCTGCGCCGCCCGATACGCTGATCCTGATGAATCCCGCTGCAGTACAATTCGCAGCTTCAATAGAATCATCCGCAGCTTCGCTTCGTGATGCCCTGTGCGAGACGGCGCTCAGTATCGCCGAGATGCAGCTTAAGTCAGGCGATCCCGTTATCATGCCGCTTTATGGTGAAGTCGATGATGAGTTCTCTTCTTCTTCAGCAGTGGATACGGTCCATCTGGCTGAGCGGCTCGCGCTGGTCCCATTCAGTAGCACAGCTGATTTTTCCGATCTGCTGGCGCTGGAACTGCGCCGTATGCGGCGTACCGGTGCAACAGCAGTCGTAACGGCACAGCTGACCGCCGAGATCGTTGAAGCGGTATGCCAGATGCGGCGTGCGGGACCTTCCGTGCGTCTGTGTCTGGTTACAATGACGCCCGACTCTCCGCAGGACCGTCCCTATGTTGCAAGACTGCAGCAGCATTCAGTGGAGGTGTGTTATGTCCAGCCTGCATGACCGCCTGCGCTGCGCACTGCTGCGCACACTGATCGCGCTTCTTCTGGCGGCCGGAATCGGCCTGCCGTTCCTGTTCGGTATCGGACAGGGCTTTCTCCTGCTGAGGTTCCTGCTGATCACTACTGCAGTGATCCTCGTATGTGCCGTGCTGAGCCTGCGCCGCAGGCTGTTCGGTATTGCACTGGTCATTGCCGCAACTGTATCGGGCGTACTGTACGCTCTTCGCCGTACCGGGCCGGTCGCGGATGCAGTGCTCTTGTTTAAGGACATCGTTTTACTCATTCAGGGGCAGTCCGTGGCACTCATGCTGCACGGGGATATCGCCGCACGATTTATTGCCTGTGCCGCAGGCCTCATCGCCTGGCTGCTGACATCGCCTGAAGACGGCGTACTGCCAGCGTTCATGGCAGCTGTCTGCGTCTTTTATGCAGTCTGGCTGACAGGGATGCGGAAAGGTGCGCCGTATCTGCTCCCGGCACTGCCGGCGATCCTGTTGCTGTATGCGTTTACACATCACTTTGAAACATCCGATACAGAGGACCCGCGCCAGGCACGCCTGCCGCTCCTAGTACTGCCTGTCGCCGCCGTGCTGCTTGCTGTTTCAATGCTCCTTGCGCCGCCGGAGGGCACGCAGTCGCCTATGCTCGCCGAGTTCAATGAGACTCTTCGCGACCGCATCGAAGCGCGCTTCTTCTTTACTCAGGAACGTGCGCGCTATACACTGGCAGCTGACGGCTGGATGCCACAGGGCGAACACCGTCTTGGCGGCAGGCCTGATCCGCTCAAGTATCCGCTGCTCGAAGTGGAAACTCAGGAAACCGTCTATCTTCGCGGTGCGATCCTCGACACATACTCGGGTGCCGCATGGTATGACTCGATCAGTGCGCAGCGCTATTACTGGAATTCCATGCCGCAGCGCGAACGCCGTAATTCACTTTTCCAGACCACCTATCCCCTGAGCGGGACACTGTCCGAAAAAGAAGTAATGGTACGTTTTCTCTCTCCGGGTGCAAGTACGCTTTTCGTACCTCAGCGTCTGCGTGAACTGACAGTGGATGAAAGCATCCTTCCGTATTTCAATGTTGCCAGCGAAGTCTTTATTACCCGCAATGCTGCCGCCGGAGACAGCTATACCGTCCGCTATGTTTCCGTCAATGCAACGGATACCGGAATGGCAGCACTGGCCGCGCAGAATGCTTCCGTCAATGATCCTGCCGCGGCACAGGCCGCAGAGCAGTATCTGAGCCTTCCTACGCATATTCAGCAGGAGGTATTTGATCTGGCCACCGAAGCGACCGCAGGCTGCACTACCGCGTGGGATGAAGCTGTTGCCCTGCGCAATTATCTGCAGGCCAACTACACATATACCCTAAATGTCCAGACACCGCCGCAGGACGTCGATTTTGTCGCCTGGTTCCTTCTTGCTGAAAAGCAGGGATACTGCACATACTTTGCGAGCGCCATGACCGTGCTCTGCCGTGCAGCCGGGCTTCCGGCACGCTATGTGGAAGGTTACCTGGTGCGTCCGGAAGCCGGAGGCGTAACGACCGTGCGCGGTGAGAACGCGCACGCCTGGACGGAGGTCTATCTGAACGGTCTTGGCTGGGTCACCTTTGATCCCACACCAGGGCACGGCGACAGGGACCAGAGCGGAAGCGTCCAGCCTTCCGGCGGTGCAACGCCCACCCCGCCGCCACCCGAGGAAATGCCAAGCAATGCCCCGTCAAGCACGCCTTCCCCGCAGCCGTCCGATACGCCTTCTCCCCAGGATGGGACCCAGGATGAGACGACACCCACTCCGCCTCCTGAACCGGATCAGCAGGAAGAGCCTCCTACACCGCCTGAAAGCAAAAAGACACCGCCTTATTCCTATCTCTGGCTGCTTCTGCTCATCCTGCTCTGTCTGCTTGCCGCGCGGATCCGTGCCACAGCACCGCTGCGCCGTGCCGCAAAAGCCAAGCGCGATCACGCATTACTCATCCTGTGGCAGGCGATCCTGGAGGATGCCGCGGCGCTCAAGCTGCCCATGCATGCCGAAGAAACGCCGCTCTCCTTTGCCGCGCGTGCCGAATCGGAAATGGGTCTGCATCTGCAGGATACCGCGACAGCTGTCAGCGCGCTGCGCTACGGCCGGCACCTGCCGGATGATCATGCGCTTGCCGCTTCCCGGGCTACGCTGTCAGTGCTTGACGAACAGCTCTCCGGGTTCCAGAAACTGATCCTTGCCCTTCGCCGTGCATTTACTTTCAAGAAGATCATCTGATTTTGTAACGAAACTGGTTTTCCTCCGTCTAATAGATGAGAGGAGGGAAAAGCATGGATTCTGCAGGCATTTATGCTGCATATTATGAGCGTGTATACCGTTTCCTGCTCGGGCTCAGCCGGAACAATGATCTGGCTGAGGATCTGACACAGGAGACATTCCTGCGCGCTATGAAATCCGCCGACCGGTTTGACGGACGGTGTTCTATTGTTACTTATCTGTGCAGTATCGCCCGGAATCTGTATATGGATCATTGCCGGAAACAGCGGAAAGAACAGCTGCTCGATGACGTACAGGAACTGACGTCACCCGACTGGAGCGACGCACTGCTCGACCGCGAACAGGCACTGCGTGTGCACCGCGTTCTGCATGAGCTGGAAGAGCCCTATAAGGAAGTATTTTCCCTGCGTGTTTTCGGTGAACTCTCGCATGCGGAGATCGGTGCACTGTTCAGCAAAAACGAGAACTGGTCCCGCATCACTTTTTATCGTGCAAAAGTATTGCTTCAGCATCGGCTGATGGAGGAAAGCCATGAGTGAGATCAAAAACCGTGCCTGTGCCATTGCGCAGGACTTAATGCCGCTGCAGCTGGATGGTGTCTGCAGTGAAGAAAGCCGGGATTTTATTACCGAGCATATTCAGGGCTGCGAAAAATGCCGCCTGCTCTATGAAGAAATGAGGACGTCTGTCACCACTCCGGTGCCGAACTCAGAACAGCCGCTGATTGGTTTCCGGCGCTTTATGCATACCCGCACGCGGAAAACCGTTCTTCTGACCGCGCTGATCATAATTGCCGCTGTTGTTATTCTCTCGGGCCTCTATGTCGGTCTCTGGGCTGACAAGAGTCATCCGCTCCCATTGAAGCTGTATGATGTGTCGCTTCAGCAGACGGCAGATGGTTATGTATTCATTGATTATGACTTTGACGGGACCGACATCGGCTATAAAGGCGGCATCGCATCCAGCTATGGACCGGATGAGAACGGCAGGATGACCATGTATACCTACGCATCCTCTTCACTGATTCCGGAACGTATGAAAACCGGCATGAGACATGTAATAACAGGCTATTATCTCTATGAAGGTAAACTGTATGAAGCCCGGGGCTACTCAGACGGCACCTCCTACTCATTGGTACTGGATGGACCGATCGACGAGGTGCGTCAGGGAACAGACAAGGAATACCGGGTCATCTACCGTGCCGGCGACAGTATTCCCTTCTGTGATGAGGAAATGCAGCAGTATATAAGCGAATATCTCATGGATGATATCTATTATCGGCGCAGCTGGAAGGATCCGGTATCTATATCACTCCAGCCGGACGAGATACTGGTCAACACGGAATTGTCTGAATAACGCAAGAATGCGGGGAATCACTTCCCCGCAGTTTTCTTTTCATACCGGATATTCATGCTTATGCCGGGCGTGTTCTGTCCGTTCGCTGTGAACGTCAGCTGCTCACTGTTCATTGCCAGCGTCCCCGTACTGCCTTTGACCGTACCGTTTTTCAGAAGAAGCTGCACGATCTTCGCATTCAGGGCAGGCCCGCCGCCGCGTGTCAGCCCGTCTTTCCAGAGCGTAAACTTGCAGCCTTCCTTCCATCCGGAGCAGCCAAACGCTTTCGCTGTCTCCTGTACGGACTTCCCGCACAGCGGGCAGACAGCATCTGCCAATGGCTTGATCTCCGAGCGCGAAGCGCTCTTGCTCCCACGCCGCTGCTCTTCCGGGAAATCCGTCTTCGGCGCACCTTCGCGGGCAAACTCCACCAGGAACGCGCTCATACGGCGGATGCCCTGCATAAAACGGTCGGTATCCCCCTGGTTCTTCGCGATCTCATCCAGCGCTTTCTCCCAGCGTCCGGTCATTTCGGGTGAGGCGATCTCATCCGGCACAACATCTATCAGACGCACACCCTTGTCCGTCGCATTGATCGTACGGCCGCGGCGAACGGCATAGCCCACCTGCAGCAGCCGTTCAATGATGGCTGCGCGTGTAGCCGGTGTGCCCAGGCCTGCGCCTTTCATTGACTCACGCAGTTCCTCATCCTCGATCTCGCGGCCTGCGTGCTCCATGGCCGCCAGCAGGCTGGCATCGGTATGCGGTGCGGGCGGCTTGGTCGCGCACTGCTGTACTGTTGTCTTTTTGACTGTGCGCTCCTCGCCTTCCTGCAATGCAGGCAGCGGAGCAGTATCCTCTTCCTCTTCGGTCTTCTTTTTGCCGCGCGTTTTCTTCGGCTGTTCTTCCGGCTGCTGCTGATAGAGTGCCTTCCAGCCCTCCTGCTTCACGGCGCGACCGGTACTGCGGAAGGCTTCGCCTTCACAGTCGGTGATCACACGCACAGCGTCATATTCATAAGCCGGATAGAAGGCAGCGAGCATGCGCCGTACGACAAGATCGTAAAGGCTGCGTTCGTCCTGGGGTAATTTACTCAGGTCTGCCGTTTTGGGTGTCGGCAGCAGTGCATGATGATCACTGACCTTGCTGTTGTCGAAGATGCGCTTGGAGACATACAGCTTGCCGTCCTCCTTGCGCGTCATCCCGGCCTCCAGGCTCCGGTAGGGTTCCGGTATCACTTTCAGTGTCTGGTACAGCTTGGGCAGCATGTCCATGGGCAGATAGCGGCTGTCGGTACGCGGATATGTAAGCAGCTTCCACTTCTCATACAGTGACTGCGCGATCTTAAGCGTTTTTTCAGCGGTAAAGCCCAGCATCCGGTTCGCATCGCGCTGCAGGCTGGTCAGATCATACAGCTGGGGAGGCAGTTCGCGCTTTTCTTCGCTCGTGACCGAGCGCACGCGTGCCGGCTTCCCCTTGACCTTGGCAGCCAGTTCTTCCGCGCGCTCCTTGGCGGCTATGCGCTGTGCAGTCTTGTCTTCAGCGTTCTCATCGAACCAGAGGCCCGTGTAATCACCGAAATCCGCTGTCAGGGTATAATACTCGACCGGCTTGAAGTCTTCTATTTCCTTACGGCGTTTCACCAGGATATTGAGCGTGGGTGTCTGTACGCGGCCGATCGACAGCAGCGCATTATAGCGCAGCGTGAAAGCGCGGCTGGCGTTCATGCCTACCAGCCAGTCTGCCTCGGAACGGCACACAGCACTCTTTCGCAGACCTTCATATTCCGTATCCGGCTTCAGCTGTTCAAAGCCCTCACGAATCGCCTCGTCTGTCATGGATGAGATCCACAGCCGGTCTACAGGCTTCTGGCATTTCGCCTGCGTGTATATGTAATAGAAGATCAGTTCGCCCTCGCGCCCGGCATCTGTTGCACAGATCACGCGCTCAGTCTCTTTATCATTGATCAGCTTCTTGACCACCGTGAACTGCTTGCGCGTCTTCGCAATGATCTTGGTGGGCAGTGCATCCGGCAGCATGGGCAGATCGTCCATGCGCCATTTCTTATACTTCTCATCGATCTCATCCGGCTCACAGAGCGTGACCAGGTGTCCCAGTGCCCAGGTGACTGTATACTTGTCGCCCGTGATGCAGCCCTCGCCGCTCTGACTGCAGCCCAGCACATGCGCGATATCACGCCCTACGCTGGGCTTTTCAGCTACGATTACGATCATCGGTTACTCTCCCGTTTTCAAAGAAAACTCTATTTCATTCAATACTTCGCTCAGCCAGTGAACATTCCCGGTCTCACGAAAACCGTATTTTTCGTACAGGTGTCTTGCCCTGTCGTTATTGTTCAGGATCCACAAGGTAGGTGTTCCCGTACAGCGGCTTACAGCCCAGCTGAGCAGGCATGTGCCATAGCCTCTGCATTGGTATTCCGGCAGCACATAAAGATCCTCGATCAGGCTCCCTGTGACCGATACGACTGCCACGGGTACATCGTCCCGAAGCATGTATACCGCCGTTCCCTGCTGCATTTTTGCAAGCAGGTATTCCTTCTGATGTTCCGGCGTATGCGCATTGACGAATTCTGCCGCACAGAAAGCACGGTGGGATTCCTGCCAGGATGCGGAATGGACCCGCGCGGCATCCTCTATATTCTGCAGATCAACTGTTTCTATGATCATGCTCAGCCCAGCGCTTTCAGTTTCTGCGCCTGGTCTTCCACCGTCAGCGCGTCGATGATTTCATCCAGATCCCCGTCCACGATGGCATCGATCTTGTACAGTGTCAGACCGATGCGATGATCCGTCACGCGTCCCTGCGGGAAATTATAGGTACGGATACGCTCATTACGCTCGCCTGTCCCCACCTGTGCGCGGCGGTTCGCGGCATACTCGCTGTCCGCCTGGCTGCGGTAGAGGTCATACAGGCGGCTGGCCAGGACCTTCATGGCCTTATCCTTGTTCTTCAGCTGGCTCTTTTCATCCTGGCAGGTGACCACAAGGCCTGTAGGCAGATGCGTGATGCGCACGGCACTGTCCGTACGGTTGATATACTGGCCGCCGTGGCCGCTGGCACGGTATGTATCGATCCTGATATCTTCCTGCCGAATCTCGACTTCCACTGTTTCAGCTTCGGGCAGAACGGCGACCGTGGCAGTAGACGTATGGATACGCCCGCCCGCTTCCGTCACGGGTACGCGTTGGATGCGGTGCACGCCGCTTTCAAACTTGAGGCGGCTGTACGCGCCGCGGCCGTTGATCGTCACGACTGCTTCCTTGACGCCGCCTAGCTCCGTCTCATTCACGTCAGTCAGCGAGACAGACCATGCCTGACGCTCCGCATAGCGCGTATACATGCGCAGAAGCAGTGCGGCAAACAGGCTGGCCTCATCCCCGCCTGCCCCGGCGCGCACTTCCAGGATCACGCTGCGGTCGTCATCCGGATCATGCGGAAGCAGATAAGGGATCAGCCGTTCCGCTTCCTCTTTTTCACGCTCGCTGAGCGTCCTGATCTCCATGCGCGCCAGTTCGCCCATGTCCGGATCATCCGCCAGCTCCTGCGCCTCCTCGAGCTGCCGGCAGAGCGTCCGGTATGCCTGCCAGGCAGATACAGCAGGCTGCAGCTGCGCCTGTTCGCGCAGCAGTGCCTGCCAGCGCGGCAGGTCAGCCATCACGTCCGGCTGAGCTACCGCTTCGGTGAGCTCTTCCAGACGGTTCTGCATCCATTCAAATTTTTCGGTATATTTCGCGTCCATCAGTCGTCGTTCATCTTCAGCACTTTCATGAACGCCTCGCTTGGCACTTCGACCGTGCCGAACTGGCGCATGCGCTTCTTGCCCTCTTTCTGCTTCTCAAGCAGCTTCTTCTTACGGGTAATATCGCCGCCATAGCACTTGGCGAGCACGTCCTTACGGACCGCCTTGACCGTTTCACGGGCAATGACCTTGCCGCCGATGGCCGCCTGGATCGGGATGTCGAACTGCTGGCGCGGAATGACTTCGCAGAGTTTCTCCGCAATGCTGCGCCCGCGTGCATATGCGCGGTCACGGTGCACGATCATGGTGAACGCGTCACAGATATCGCCGTTGAGCAGGAAGTCGAGCTTGACCAGATCACTGGGCTCATAATCCTTCATCTCATAATCCATGCTCGCATAACCGCGGCTGCGGCTCTTCAGGGCATCAAAGAAATCAAATATGACCTCATTGAGCGGGACGTCATATGTCAGCTTGACGCGTCCGCCTTCATACTGCATGTCCTTGAACACGCCGCGCTTCTCCTGGCACAGGTCCATCAGCGTGCCCACATAGTCCTGCGGCGTATAAATGGTCACCAGGACATACGGCTCCTTCATTTCCGCGATCTCCGTTACCGGCGGCAGGTTCGCGGGGTTGTCGATCATCATCGTGGTACCGTTCGTCTTGGTCACTTCATAAATGACGCTGGGCGCAGTAGTCACCAGGTCCAGGTCAAACTCCCTCTCCAAACGCATCTGGATGATCTCCATATGCAGAAGCCCCAGGAATCCGCAGCGGAAACCGTAGCCCAGCGCTACACTGGTCTCCGGTTCATAGGAAAGCGAGGCATCGTTCATGCGCAGCTTTTCAAGGGCATCCTTCAGGTTTTCGTAATCTGCGCCGTCGGCAGGATAGATACCGCAGAACACCATAGGCGTTACGTTGCGGTATCCGGGGAGAGCCTCATCGGCAGGCTTTGCCGCATCGGTCACGGTATCGCCGACACGCGTGTCGCGCAGGTCCTTGATGCTGGCAGCGATATAACAGACTTCGCCCGCCAGCAGTTCCTGCGCAGGCTCGCAGTTGGGCGTCAGGTAGCCCGTTTCCACGACGTCGAACTCGGCACCGGTCTGCATCATGCGCATGCGCATGCCTGGATAAACGCGGCCTTCCATCACGCGCACATAACAGATCGCACCGCGGTAGTTGTCATACTTCGCGTCAAACACCAGCGCCTTGAGCGGTTTGTTCTCATCGCCCTCCGGTGGCGGCATCTGCGTCACGACAGCTTCTAGAACATCCTCGATACCTATGCCCTGCTTGGCGCTCGTCAGCGGCGCATTCTCGGCATCCAGGCCGATCACTTCCTCGATCTCATGCCGTACTTCCTCCGGCTGTGCGGAAGGCAGGTCGATCTTGTTGATCACCGGGATGGTCTCAAGGTTATGTTCAAGCGCCATATACACATTTGCCAGCGTCTGCGCCTCAATGCCCTGCGTGGCATCCACCACGAGCAGTGCGCCTTCGCAGGCGGCCAAGGCGCGGCTGACCTCATACGTAAAGTCGACATGGCCTGGCGTATCGATCAGGTTCAGCTCGTATGTCTCACCGTCGCGCGCAGTATAATGCATGCGCACAGCCTTGCTCTTGATGGTAATGCCGCGCTCGCGCTCAAGTTCCATCGAGTCAAGGATCTGTTCCACCATTTCGCGTTTCTCGAACACACCGGTCAGTTCCAGGATGCGGTCTGCCAGTGTGGACTTGCCGTGGTCGATATGCGCGATGATACAGAAATTGCGGATATGAGAAAGGCGGTCGTTTGTCATCAGGCGCCCTCCTTGCCGGCGGAACTGCGGAATACCCAGTTACGCTGAATTCGGTAGTTGAAAATATACAGGCCCACGTCGATCACAACTTTGAGCAGGATATGCAGTGCATTCGAATGCACGAAGGTATCGAAGAACCCGAACAGGACCGTTGTTGCTACAAGGCATGCCACAGCGAGGATGATATAGCGCTTCACCGCGCCGCGGCTTTCCTTGATCCTGAACGCGTAATTCTTGTTCAGCATGAAATTGACGGGCGCCGAGAACAGACGCGCGATCGGAGCCGCGACCAGTGCGCGGAAAGAAAAGCGGATGCCCAGGATCGTCGTGGTCGCTTCCGCATACGAACCGCGGAAGATATAGAACATGATCAGGCTCAGGACCGCATAATCGACCAGGAATGAGATAATGCTCGCAGCGCTGTAGCGGAAGAAGGAGCCCAGGAGCAGCTTATAGATGCGCCAGCTGTCGCGTAGCGGATGGAAATGTGAGGACTTGTTCTCTTCCAGATAGATGGTCTCGATCGGAATGATCACAAACGCGATCTTGTTCATCGCGCAGTAGATCAGCATGTTCATCTCATACTCAAAGCGGTCTCCTGTAACGGCCAGGAGATCGTCAAAGCAGTCGCGGTCCACAGCGCGCAGGCCGGTCTGCGTATCGGGCAGCCAATGCCCGTACAGCATGGCAAACACAGCGCTTGTAGCGCGGTTTCCGAAGCTCGAGCGTGCCGGGATGTTCTTGTTATTCCGTGAAAAATCGCGAGAGCCGAGCAGCAGCTCACGTTTCCCCTTCTCCAGACGTTCGGCCAGCTTCAGGGTATCCGGGGCCGTATGCTGGCCGTCCGCATCCGCCGTGATCACACCGTCAAGCGTCGTATGGTCACGGATATACTCGATTCCCGTACGCAGGGCCTGGCCCTTGCCGCGGTTGACTTCATGCTTCAGGACATGGCAGCGTTCCTTCTCTTTGATCGAATCAAAGATCGGATCATATTCTTCAGAAGACCCGTCATTGACGATCAGGATCAGCCCGAAACCCGCATCGATCAGTGAATCGACATATTTCGGCAGACGCTCATCCGGTTCAAGCGACGGGATCAGTACGCACAGTTGATTTGCCTGCATAGGCCCTCCCTCAAGTGTTACAAATAGATGGCGCACACTTCGCCTTATATATCATACCATTTCCCAGGCGTTTTCACAAGCGCAATCCGCATGCAAAAAGCACTCGGAACTGTTCAATTATTGCATGTAAATCCATGCCGCCCACGCTTGCCATTTTACATGCGGTTTGCTATAATAGGATGAAATCTTATTTCTTATTTTTTATGTCCGTAAGGAGTAAAAACATGGCTGATCAGTTTGATCCCAATATTCCGCAGGAACAGTCCTCCGCCTCCTATGTGCGTCACCGCCGTTCCGACCGTCACAGGAGCGAGCAGCCCGCCGCAAGCGTACCGGCCGAACCCGTACAGGAAACGCGCCGTTTTGTACCGGTAAACGAGAAAGGACCGGAAGCACCGGTGCCTGAAGAAACGAAGCAGATCCCCCGCACGGATGACAGTGCGGCGTCTTACCGCGCGCCGATCGTATACGAAGCCGAGGATCCCGCGCCGCATTCCTACGGCAAGGACCGCCGCAGCAGCCGCATTGAGGAGAACGCCGGCGGTCTCGCCGACGATCAGCTGTATCCTGATGAGACCTATGAAGACGATGATGAGCCGCGCAGCCACGGCTGGCTGACCGCGCTCATCTGCATCGTGCTGGTCCTCGCGCTGTTTGCAGCCGGCATGTATTTCCTGCCTTCGCTCGTCGCACGCCCGCGTGACGGCGGCGGTTTCGCAGGCGCGTTGTATGACCTGCGCGACAAGGTATCGTCCACACTGGGGCTTAAAGAAGAACAGGCGGAAATCCACCTGTTCCAGACCGCCAGTACCAGCCTGACTGTGGGCAGCACCGCCCAGTTCAATATCACGACCACCAAATCGGTCCAGAACGTCATGCTGACCGACGAAAACGGCACAGCGCTTCCCGGTGCTGTCCAGCGCAAGGATGACGCAGGCACTACCTGGGTAGTCTCCGTCCGCTTCGAGGACGTCTTTGTCGGCGATGTATATGCCGCGCTGCAGGAAAAGAGCGGCTGGCGGCGTACGGACAGCAAGCTCACCATGCTCGTGACCGCACCGACCCCGACGCCCGCGCCGACAGCGACGCCGACACCTGTACCGACTGCCGTACCGACGAGTGTGCCGGTGACCAGCGTGCCCGCTACTGTTGTCCCGACCGCGACCGCGGCCTCCGGTTTTGTCGTTCCGACCACGCAGCCGGCAACACCTACGAGCATTCCTACCGACGTGCCTACTGCTGTGCCGACCGCAACGCCGACCCCGACGCCCACGCCGACACCTACTCCTACTCCGACGCCGACTCCCACTCCCACGCCTACGCCGACCCCGACGCCCACACCCGTGCCCACCAGCACGCCCATGCCGCAGCTGGCAGTCTCCGGCAGTTCTTCTGCCGATCCCAAGCTCC
>JAFZPO010000219.1 GCA_017550305.1 Clostridia bacterium | reverse complement strand
GTTACCGCGGAGAAGGGCGGAGGGAACATGCTCCACCGTGCCATGGAACTGGGCATTGATGTGATCGACGTGAACGATCTGCAGGAACATGATACCGTACTGCAATGTCTGAAAGCGCTGACCAGGTAAGAAGAATACGGATATACAAGAGCCTGCAGGATCATATGCGGTCCCGCAGGCTCTTTGTATACTGATCAAAGGATTACTGAACGGAGAATGAAATATTCCCGGTGCTTGTAGTGACCCTGCAGATCCCGGGAGCAGTCGTCTCGGGCACTCGGACACGGCCCGTACTGGTGCACGTGATAAAGGTCTTTTCGGAAAGCAGGGTTCCTGATACGTTTCCTGTGCCGGTCGTAATGGTCAGGGAGGCGGCATCGCACCCGTCAAGCTTTACGTCGCCGGTGCTCCGGGTGATTTCGATCGTTTCCTTGGCGATCACATTCGTGAAAGTGATTCTTCCGGTACTCCCTTTGGAAAGGATACTATTGCAGGCAACATCAGACAGAATTGTCTTTCCAGTGTCGACATTGATCGTGATGTTTCCGTCACAGGAAACAGAGTACATTTCTACTTTGCCGGTTGTTACGGAAAGCTGTGCCTCACCGGCGTGCAGATTTTCGATCCGGATGTCTCCAGTACTGGTTTTGATGCTGATCAGGCCCGAAGCAGAGGCTGCGCAGGCAATATCGCCTGTGCTGGCTGAGATGCGGATGCTTCCAAATGCGAACCCTTTGGGGATCACGACGTCACCTGTGCTTTCTTCAATCGAAAGCGCAGCGTATTCGCTACGGGGAAGATATATGGTTATTTGAGGAGAACTGGTCAGGATTGACAGGTGCTCGTACCATTTTCTTTCGTCTTTTACTTCGACCGTAAGCGAGCTGTTCTTTATGGAAACGGAATGCTTCACTTTCTGCTGCTCACGGAGGACTATATGGCATTGTCCGTCTTCCGAAGGCATGAACTGGATATCAGCTGTGTCGCTTTGGATGGATATGCTGTCAAACTGCTCGTTAATGTCAAGAGTACGGGTCTCATAGCCTATGAGGCCGATCGCTTTGAAGTCCCAGGCGTTTGCGGACATGACACCGGCAAACAGGACCAAACCGGCAACGATAAGAACAGCTGCAGTGATTAGCCAGTAACTTGTTGAACGTTTCATTTCGAAGCCTCCTTGCCGATGAACAGGGATTTGATTCCCAGCATGGTTTTTTTAGTTAATGACCAGGCGCACTTGGTAGCTGCTTTGCATCCGAAGAACAGGGGAATGGAAAGTCCGCCGAGGATGAGTCCGGCAGCAATCGTAAGAAGCGCTTTCTGGCTGTTTCCTTGACAGAGCAGGATGATCCCGACGATAACGGCACCTGCCGAAGAGACGGCGAACGATACCTGGACCGCCCAGAGGGAAAGGACCAGTGCCCAGAAAACAATAAACAAAGAGAACAGAACGGCGGCGGCTGAGAGCAGCAGCGGGAACCAGACGGGGAAGCCCAGTACAAGCAGGACGATCTCCCACGTCCGTAGTCTGCGGCTCGGTTTCATTTTTTCCTTGATCAGCCGGGAGAGCGGGATCTCAGCTATGGTCTCCGAAACGATCTTCTCAATCGGTCCGATATCCGCGATGGCTTCCTCTTCCGAAAGGCCGTCATCCATTCTTTCATCGATCATTTCAGCGTAAAAATCCAGACGTTCAGCAATGTCATCCTCCGGCAGGCCGGACAATTCTTTCTTCAGCCTGGACAGGAATTCCTGTTTACTCATGATGCCCCTCCTTGGTAATGTACTGATACAGCATAACGACTTCTTTCCATTCTTCCCTGAACTCTTCGATCCGCTTCAGCCCGGCGCTTGTGATGTGGTAATATTTCCGGAGCCTGCCGCCCTGTTCGATACTTCGGACGGTCAGCTGATCGGCAGCCTCGAGTCGCTTCAGGATAGTATAGAGCGTCGCTTCGGACAGCTCGATATAAGGCTTCATATCCTTGATGATCTGATAGCCGTATGAATCTTCATCCTTGATCGCAGCCAGCACGCATATGTCCAGCAGGCCGCGCTTCATCTGCGCATTCATAAAATACCTCCTTTTATGATATACATCATAACACGAGGTATTGTGCGTGTCAATATATAAAATTAAAAAAACCGGAGCGGCTGATGAACAGTCACTCCGGGATCGGGTTTTCCGGGAATCAGATTATACGGACAGATCCTCTACGTAGAGCTCACGCACGGCGTTGGGGTCTTCCTTGGGAGCGGCGGGAGCAGGATGATCGCGGTGCTCGAAGAATTTGGGCGCTACCTGCGGGAAGAGGGCATAGGACAGTACGTCTTCCTCACTCTTGGCGATTCCCTTGGTCTTCTCGCGGTATTCATCCATCTCGGGTTTGATAAGGTCGGCAGGACGGCAAGTGATGAGCTCGGCATCGCCGATGCACTTCTTGCGCACTTCCTCATTGACTTCGCCGGGCAGGCGGCCGTATTCGCCGCGCAGCAGTCCCTTGGATTCCTTGCTGACCATCTTATAGCGCTCGCCGCCCAGTACGTTCAGCACGGCCTGCGAACCGACGATCTGGCTGGTGGGGGTGACCAGCGGCGGATATCCGAAGTCCTTGCGGACACGCGGTACCTCGGCCAGCACGTCGTAGTACCGGTCTTCGGCGTTCGCCTGCTTGAGCTGGCTGATCAGGTTGGACAGCATGCCGCCGGGTACCTGGTATACCAGTGTGTTGGCGTCGGTGTTCAGAACCTTGGGATCCAGGGAACCGGTCTCCTTCAGGCGGGCTGCGACCTTGCGGAAATGCTCGCTCGCCTTGAGCAGCTTGTTCATATCCAGGCCGGTATCATACTCGGTGCCGCGGAAGGTGGCGACCATGGATTCGGTACACGGCTGGCTGGTGCCGTTGGCCAGCGGGGACAGGGCGGTATCGATGATATCCACGCCTGCCTGGGCAGCCATCAGGTAGACCATGTCGCCGGTGCCGGTGGTGTTATGCGTGTGCAGATGGATCGGCACCTTGATGTTAGCCTTGAGCTGCTTGACGAGCGAATACGCGTCATATGGCAGCAGCAGGTTTGCCATGTCCTTGATGCAGATGGTGTCTGCACCCATCTGTTCGATCTCTTTCGCGACCTTGACGAAGTACTCTTCGTTATGCACGGGGCTGATGGTATAGCTGATGCAGCCTTCCACCAGGCCGCCGGCCTTCTTGACTGCTTTCATGGCGCGCTCGATGTTGCGCACGTCGTTCAGAGCGTCAAAGATACGGACCACGTCGATACCGTTTTCCACCGATTTCTGGCAGAAGGCATCCACAACATCGTCTGCATAATGCTTGTAGCCCAGCAGGTTCTGACCGCGCAGCAGCATCTGCAGCTTCGTGTTGGGCATGTGCTTGCGCAGTGTGCGCAGG
The DNA here is from genome assembly GCA_017550305.1 of Clostridia bacterium. Taxonomy (GTDB): domain Bacteria; phylum Bacillota; class Clostridia; order Christensenellales; family Aristaeellaceae; genus SFMI01. The sequence goes on along the minus strand of JAFZPO010000219.1, from coordinate 285 downwards.
CGTTCCCAGGGATCCTCGTTGAGGAAGCGCATACAGGAGTCGAAGGTGGCTCCGCCCCAGCATTCCAGAGACCAGTAGCCGATACTGTCCAGGATCTCCAGTGCGGGCAGCATGTCTTCCAGTGTCATACGGGTAGCGGCCTGAGACTGGTGTGCGTCACGCAGGATTGTATCTGTAATGTGAACTTTCGGCATGATTGACCTCCCTTAAAATGCTCCGAACAGCGCCAGCATGACACCGGCCGCGATGGCGGAACCGATCACACCCGCGACGTTGGGGCCCATG
>JAFZPO010000218.1 GCA_017550305.1 Clostridia bacterium | reverse complement strand
GGAGAAGAGCAACGCGCCTCTGTCTTCCTGTCTGATATAGAAGAAGACCCTGGAGAGCATGAGAACCTCGCTGAAGTATTACCCGAACTCACCGCTTCTCTGAAGGAAGATGCGCTTGCATGGAGAAAACGGATGGAGGATAACTGGGCGTCAGAGTTTGCTGAGAATTACCGAAATCTCACATAAGCAATACGGACAACCTATTCTGCAAACCAACACTGCCAGAAGAATCCTCTTGCAAATAGCATGTAATTTCATAGCGCAAATCGACAATAAAAAAAGGGGCTATCACTCAATGAACATAGTCCCTTTTTCGTTTCCTATTAATTTCACGGGCAGATCACGAAGGCCTACATCTGAACTATGGTAATTGCTATCATGCCAATAGTTGATATAATCGGTAACTATTCGCAATAAAGCTTAATCCAACTTCATCAGGAACTCAAGGATACGCTTTGCACTAATCTCAAGATCCTTTCGGTCCAGCGCACCTTGCTCCATGGCATCGCGCACACGGTCCGGGAAGCCAGTAGGCATCTTGACATCATTGCCTGCTGCCAGCTCCTTATACTGTTCGGCACGGTTCCACCAGTCAGACATTACGATACCAGAGTAACCCCATTCGCCGCGCAGGATATCCGTAAGCAGTTCCCTGCATTCGGAAGCGCGGTGGCCGTTGATAATGTTATACGACGACATGATCGCCCAGGGTTCCGCAGTCTTCACGATGATCTCAAATGCCCTGAGGTAGATCTCACGCAGCGCGCGTTCGGAAAGCCTCGAATCGGAATGCTTACGGTTCGTTTCCTTGTTGTTGCAGGCAAAATGCTTGATGCATGCGGAAACGCCGTTTTTCTGGATTCCCTTTACAGCAGCCGAGCCTGCGGCTCCGGCCAGCAGCGGGTCTTCCGAGTAGTATTCAAAGTTACGGCCGCACATGGGATTGCGATGGATATTGAGCGCGGGTGCCAGCCAGACAGCCAGGTTGTTTTCCTTCAGTTCCTCCGCGCCTGCGCAATAGGCTTCCTCGATCAGTTCGGTATTCCATGTTGAAGCAAGCAGTGTCGCGCAAGGGAGTGCGGTGGTACTGACCCCGTATTCTTTGTGAATACGGATACCCGCCGGACCGTCTGCCGTCATGGCGTTCGGGACATCATATTCGGCCAGGTTCCCGATACCGAATGTATTGGCAACAGAAAGGTTCGGCTGTCCCCCAGTCATGGAGATCATGTCCTCGTCCTTCAGCTGCGCAATAAAGTCATCCATTGACAGCGTCCCGTTCACGACCTCATTGAACGAGTGTGTCCCGGGATAGACCGGATCCCAGCGCAGGTGCATCGGCAGTCCGCGGACAGCAGGCACGTAATCATTCCCGACACCGCCCAGCAGTTTCGGGAAGATGCAGGCGTTCGGATCATTCACAGGCCCTGCCGGGAGCGGCTCCATGCTTCCATCCGCCCGCATACGCTCTTTCAGCTTGGACGGTGCCACAAGCGAGCTGCACTGATGAACCAATTCATCCGCGTCCAGAGTGATGCTGAAGTCGATCCTGCCGGCACGCCTCACGTCGGTGCCCATATAGAACAGATAGGTACCTTTCTCAAGCACGTAGGCAGACTTGCATATCTTTCCCAGGTCATCAAAGGAAGCCATGTCGTCCTTCCTGATCTTCAGTTCAACACACTGCGTCTCGCCCGGTTCCAGTTCTTTCGTCTTCGCGAACGCGCCGAGTTCGCGGGCAGGCTTGCCCAGCAGTCCCTGCGGCGCGCTGTAATACAGCTGAATGACTTCTTTACCGGGAACTTTTCCGGTATTCGTTACCGAGACCTTTACTTCGACTGTATCGTCTTTCAGCTGCGCGCCGACAGTCTCGATCGTGAAGGTCGTGTAGGAAAGGCCATAACCGAACGGATAACATACGCGGTCTTTTTTACCGGGCAAAGTTTCAAAATAGCGGTAACCTACATAAATATCTTCCGTATAATTGACATAGAACGGGTCTTCATGGAACCCGGCCGTGGACGGATAATCATCCAGGTCATAGGCAAAAGTATCCGGAAGCTTGCCGGACGGATTGACATGCCCGAAGAGGATATCCGCCGCCGCTGATGCGCCTTCCATACCTCCCTGCCACTCAAGCAGTGCTGCGCCAATGGCTGCATCATTTTTGATCCAGCCGGTGTCGATGATGCCGCCGACGTTCAGCACGGCAATCACGCGCGGGAATGCGGCAGCGACCCGGTCAAGCAGTTTCCTTTCCGCGGAAGCAAGATAGAAATCCCCCTTCGGAAAGAGCCTGCCGGCGACCTGCGGCAATGTTTCGAATTTGGGCGGAGTGCTGGTAGGTTCAAATACCTCGACCGATGAACGGTCCCAGCCTTCACCGGAGAAACGGCTGATAAAGATGATCGCAGTATCCGAAAACACACGTGCGTCATCCAAAAGGTTCTGCGGAAGCTCGGGCTCCTCGGTCATGCCGGGTACGGCTCCGCGCGAATACTGCTGCTCAACGTTCACACGGTAAAAGTCTGCCAATGGCTCAAAGATTCCGGCATGCTGAGCGATCGCGTCATACGGCTGACGGATATACGTCGTATTCACATCACCGCTGCCACCGCCGCCCTTTACATAATCAAACAAGCCCTTGCCGAAAAGAGACACACGGGAACCGTCCTTGAGCGGAAGCAGGCCGTCGTTTTTCAGCAGTACCATGCCTTCCCCTGCCGCCTTGCGTGATATGGCAATATGTTCTTCTGACGCGGTAACATACTTCCCGTCTTTCAAAGGTATGTTCGGCTGATACTTGATACGCATCCATTTGATACTCATAGCAACACCTTCCTCCTGTATTTTCTGATATAATCAATCATTTGCATACTTCATCTACTGTAAATCAGGATACCCATTTGTCTTAGAATAGCCGTTTATAAACTGTCTGTCAACGTTAGACAACATATTGTGTATATCTCTGATTATACCTATTGGATCTCAATATTCATGCAATATACTTTACAACATCCATATTGGTATTTCCTATTATTATTCAATCTCAGTTTTT
>JAFZPO010000030.1 GCA_017550305.1 Clostridia bacterium | reverse complement strand
TAGAACGGCTCGCAGCCCCGGGATATCTCGATACAGTCCGCCAGCACATTGCTGGCCGTCGCATATCCGCCTGCGCCCGCTCCGAAGAAGGCCTGGATGCCGACGCGTTCGGCTTCGAGCGCGATCATGTTATCCGCGCCCCTGACGTTCGCTTCCTGCTCACTGTCATCAAAGAGGAGCGGTTCAACAGCAGCGGATACACTGCCGTCAGGCTTCTGTTCCGCATGAGCGATCAGCTTATATACCTTCCCTTTGTTCCGGTATTCGGAAACCTGGGAAGAAGTGATCTGCGTAATGCCCTGGCACGGAACGTCATCTTCCTTCAGGCAGCATCCGAAGGCAATATTCGCGGAGATCACAAGCTTCCTTCTCGCGTCATATCCTTCGACATCCGCAGTCGGGTCAGCCTCGGCATATCCCAGGCGCTGTGCTTCGGCAAGCGCAGCTTCATATGAAACGCCAAGAGAAGTCATAGCATTCAGGATATAATTGCTTGTTCCGTTCATGATGCCCCAGACCCTGGACACCTTATCCGTTTCGGAGATCCTGGCAAGGGAATGCAGCCATGGGATCCCGCCGCCGGCAGCCGCTGTGCAGCGAAGCGCAGCATTGTTGCCCCAGGCCGTCTGGACAAGCTCCCTGTAATAGGTTGCCACGAGCCATTTATTGGCAGTCACGACGTTCTTTCCCGCATGCAGGGCTTTCTTCACATACTCATAGGCAGGATGCAATCCGCCGATTAGTTCGACGACCGTATCGACCTGAGGATCACTGATGATGTCATCAAAGTCTTCCGTAACACAGCAGCCGATATCTTTGGGCGCATTCAGTGCGAGGAGCCATTTGACCTTCATGTCCCTGCGCTCAGACGCCATCTCGAAAAAGGCCTTTCCGACAGTTCCGTAACCCAGTAATGCAATCACCATCGTCCCTGCTCCTTTCAAGTCATACGGCGCTAAAAACGCTTGACATAAAGCTAAAAGCAAAATATCATAATATAAGGAAAAATGCAATATTTTTCCGTTTAAAATGCCTGATCTGTAACGAGTGTGGTCATGAAAGACAAGTTTCTTTTTCAAAGCACGCGCAGCAGCGAAATCGTTGCTTCCGCTCCTGAAGCGATCCTGTCGGGAATTGCCCCGGACGGCGGTCTTTTTGTTCCTGTAGAACTCCCCCGCGCAGATGTCCGCAGGATCCTTTCCCTTGACCCGCTTCCGATGGCCGCTGCCATTCTGCATATCATGCTGCCCTCCTTCTCCGAAGAGCAGCTTCTTCCGCTTGTCACAAACGGCTATACAGGTAAGTTCGATACGCCTGCCGTTACGCCTTTGTGTGCAGTCGACGATATGAATATCCTCGAGCTTTTCCACGGCCCGACGTGTGCCTTCAAGGATGTCGCGCTGTGCCTGCTCCCGCACCTGATGAAGGCCTCCGCGGAAAGCCTGTCCGACAGGAATGAGATCCTCATCCTGACTGCTACCAGCGGTGATACCGGCAAGGCCGCGCTTGAAGGCTTCAGGGATGTGGAAGGCACCAGCATCCTTGTCTTCTATCCCCGTGACGGTGTCAGTGCTGTGCAGAAAGCACAGATGGTCTCCCAGCAGGGCAGCAATACGCATGTCTGCTCTGTGGAAGGCAACTTCGATGACGCGCAGACGGGCGTCAAGACCGCTTTCCAGGCACTGCAGAAAGAATTCCTCAGCCAGGGCGTGCGCCTGTCTTCCGCGAACTCGATCAATATCGGGCGTCTCGCGCCGCAGGTATTCTATTACTTCAGCGCCTACCGTGACCTGATGGATGCCGGAAAGATCGCCTATGGCGACCTTGTTGATTATTCCGTCCCGACAGGCAATTTCGGCGATATCCTGGCCGGTTATTACGCAAAGCTCCTCGGCCTCCCGATCGGCAGGCTGATCTGCGCTTCCAATGCCAACAACGTCCTTACGGACTTCCTGAAAGACGGCACATATGACCGCTGCCGTCCATTCTATACGACATATTCACCTTCCATGGATATCCTTGTTTCTAGTAACCTGGAAAGGCTCCTGTACCTTCTGAGCAATGACACTGCGCTTGTTTCTTCGCTGATGAAGGATCTTTCTGAAAAAGGCAGATACACTGTTCCCGCTTCGCTGCTTAAGCAGCTGCAGCAGGTCTTCTGGCCCGACTGCTGTGATGATGAGCAGACGCTAGAGACCATCCATCATGTATGGAAGGACTGCGGATACCTGCTTGACCCGCATACTGCGGTCGCATGGCGTGCCGCAGAGCATTACAGGGATCAGTTCGGGACTGCGCGTGAAACGGTCGTCCTTTCGACTGCTTCCCCCTTCAAGTTCCCCGAAGCCGTTCTGTCAGCGCTCGGGATCCCTCATGCTGAGAATGGATTCATAGCGATGCATGAGCTCTCAAAAGCAGTCAGCATGCCGATCCCTGCGCCGCTTCAGGGGCTTGAGGATAAGCCTGTCCTGCACCGCGACACGATCGCCCCGAAAGACCTGACCGAATACGTGCGTAAAAAGGCGGTAGAGTACAGATGAACGATGTGACCGTCCGAGCGCCTGCCTCAACAGCCAATCTGGCAGCCGGCTTTGATATCCTGGGCTGTGCGCTCCAGCTGTACAGTACGCTTCGTTTTACCGTAAGCGACCGGCTCTCATTCAGCGGCTGTGATCCGAAATGGCAGAATACCGATAACCTTGCCTGGCGTGCCTTCAGCAGGGCTTTTGAAGCTGCCGGAAAGCAGGCCCCGTACGTTCATATCGATATTAAGTCAGATATCCCCGCTGCCGGCGGTCTTGGCTCGTCTGCGGCAATGCTTTCCGCAGGTGTACTGGCTGCCAACGCGGTCGGTGAACTCAGCCTTCCCATCGAAACGCTCCTGGAGGTCGCTACAGAGCTCGAAGGACATCCCGACAATGTCGCCCCGGCGTTATACGGCGGTCTGATCGCATCCATGCAGGAAGACGGCAGGATCTACACGGCACGGTACACGCCGCATCCTTCCCTGCATTTTGTGGTATTGTCTCCCGACTTCCCGCTGTCGACACAGAAGGCCCGCAGCGTCCTGCCCGCTTCCGTATCAAGGGCTGACGCGATCTACAACTGCGCGCATCTGGTCATGCTGCTGCGCGCGCTCGAAATCGGCGATGAATCCATGATCGCCGTTGCCCTGCGCGACAGACTGCATCAGCCGTACCGTTTCCCGCTGATCGAGGAATATGATGCGGTGCATTCCGCCGCCGAAGGCAACGGCTGCAATGCGCTGTGCATCAGCGGTGCGGGGCCTGCCCTTTTATGCCTGACATGCGACGGCGGTTTTGCCTCGCGCATGGAAAACGATCTGAAAGCCATGCATCATTACTGGCGTGTCCTGGACCTCGCAGTTGACACTGACGGCGCCCGGATACTGCCTTCCGGAGGAAACTGATCCCTATGTATGCAAGATATATCAAGCGCCCGCTTGACCTGATCCTATCGCTTATCTCGCTCATACTGCTGTCCCCTCTGTTCCTGGGGATTTCCGTGTGGATCAAGCTTGACTCCAAAGGTCCCGTCTTTTTCCGTCAGAAGCGTGTCGGAAAAGGCAAAAAGCTCTTCATGATCTACAAATTCCGCTCCATGCGCAATGATACTCCGCACGATACCCCGACGCATCTGATGAAGAACCCGAATTCTTATATCACAAAGTCCGGTTCACTGCTGCGCAAGACATCCCTGGACGAGCTCCCACAGCTTTTGAACATCATCCGCGGTGACATGAGCATCGTCGGCCCGCGTCCCGCGCTTTACAACCAGGATGACCTGATCGCAGAGCGTGACAAATGGCACGCGAACGATGTGCGTCCGGGCCTGACCGGCTGGGCGCAGATCAACGGCCGCGACAGGCTCTCCATTCCGAAGAAGGCAAAATTCGACGGCGAATATGCTGCGAACGTCTCCTTCCGGTTCGACCTTCGCTGCATCTTCGGTACATTCAGTTATGTCCTGCACCAGCGCGGCATCGTAGAAGGCACGCAGGATGACAACAGCAAGGATAATTGATCGATGAACATTCTGATCACCGGTGAAGACAGCTATATAGGCACTTCTTTTACCCGTTATGCGGCTGGTTTTCCGCAGCATACGGTTCATTCAGTATCCGTTCGGGACGATGATCTTGCAGGTGTTGATTTTTCAAATATTGATTCCGTATTCCATGTCGCCGGCATCGCGCACGTTGACTACGGGAATCCATCGGAAGAGCTGAAACAGCTCTACAAGAAAGTGAATACTGAACTGCCTGTGAATACGGCAAAGAGAGCAAAGGCTGCAGGTGTCCGGCAGTTTATCTTTATGAGTTCTTCGATCGTCTATAATAAACCGAGGAATAAAACGGACTGCATCGGTCCGGATACCGAGCCGACTCCCAACAGCGAATACGGGTACAGCAAGCTGAATGCGGAGAAAGGCCTCCTCGCACTGTCTGATGAAAACTTCCGCGTCTGCATCATCCGCTGCCCGCTCGTCTACGGCCCCGGATGCAAAGGCAACTACCCGACACTCGCGAAAGTAGCCAGGCGTCTCCCCTTCTTCCCGAAGATCGACAACGAGCGCTCCGTGCTGTTCTCCGGTCATCTTGCGCGGTTTGTGATGCTGCTGATCGAAAACCATGAATCGGGGTTCTTCTGGCCGCAGAATAAGGAATATGTTTCCACCAGCGACCTTGTAAGGAAGATCGCCCAGGCACACGGGCGTCATATCCTGATCATCCCGGGATTCAACTGGCTGTTCCGCATTGCCGCACGCTATAACCATTCGGTCCGCAGTGCGGTCAACAGCTGCGCATATGATCAGCAGATGAGCCAGTATAAGCAGGATTACCGTCCGCTCTCGCTGGAAGAAACGATCGCCGTCACGGAAGGCAAAAAATAGAACGCCGTTTTCCAGAAAACATACCGTTGTATGCAAAAAAGCGACTTATTCCAATTTCCAAATAAGCCGCTTTTCAATTCTGACTATGTTTATTCTTTCGTCAGCGCGCAGAGATTCTCGATCGTATAGCGTTTCATCTGGACCATATCAAGGCCCAGGTATTCGGAAACGTCTTCCAGGACGCGTTTTATGCGTTTGTCCGCACGTTCCGTCATGCTCTCGATGGGCTCGATCTCCTGATCGTCGCGCTGGCACACCACGATCCGGATATGCCTGGGCGTTACGACGGCAACGATATAATACAGGTCCTCATAATAGCGCCCGAAGAAATTGCTGCGGAGAGCGTTTTCAAGGCGCTCTGTTCCGTAATGCCAGCGCAGGCTCATGTACACTTCGCCCTGCGGCATGTCATACTCATAAACAACGCAGGGACGGTCGGTAGAGAGATGCGAGCGCAGCATCTGCAGGCGTCCGCGCAGGACCTTTTCATCGTTCAGTTCCCCGCACAGCAGAGAATGCACGAGCTCATCCCGCAGCATCGCCATGACGACAGACTCATCAAACACTTCATCCGAAGTATCCGCATACAGCCTGTCAAGCACACGCCGCATATCATCAAGAATACGCCGCTGGGCCTGCATGCTGCGGCGGATCTCAAATACGGGAAGGTTCGGACGCACGGTCGTCAGATACTGATTCAGATGGAAAGCATCATACTTGGGCAAAAGATAGGCAACGCAGTCGATTCTTCCGTTTTCAATTGTCTGGATGGCGGTATCAGCATCATTCACAATAACCGGGGGTTTAAAATACAGCTGATCCCACTGGACCGAGCTGTTGAGTTTATCCAGCACGGCCGGTTCATTTGTCGCTAGCAAGATCCGATACATTTCATGTCCTCCGCGCAGAATTCTCTGCAGATGGTATTTTAACACGATGGAAATTAACGCGCAAGTTTTTTTGTTGTCCAGCCTGTCTAAATTATTTCATATACTTTTGCAGGATTTGATAGAAACTTATCGAAATAATACTGGTAAATTATTTCGGAGGTCTCCTATGCCGTCAAGAGATTCAAAAGGCCGTCCGCGGCTGCTTGATCTTCAGGTGCGTCCACTGGTCCTGTTCTGTATCCTGTTCGTGCTGATCGCGGTCGGATGGATGTACATCAGGAGCATCAACCAGGAAACGGAAGCGCTCCGTGCTGAAGTCACTCTTCTGCGCAATGAGCGGGACCTGCTGTCCAAGCAGCAGAACAGGCTCAGGAGCGAGGTCGCGATCCTGGACACGGATGACTACATCATCGCAAAAGCCAGGCAGCTCTACGGCTACATGATGCCCAACGAACTCCTATTCGTCATCAAAAACCCGGAAGCGCTTTACGGGGATGAAACGGAGACAGTAGAGATGTATGTTGTGGAGAGCCTTGATTAACGAAATGTTCATAAAAATCCCTTGATATCCGATTGCAAATTATGTATAATCATTAGGCAAATCACATGATTGGAGTGCTATGACCTTGAGTAAGAAAGTATTGTTTTCCCTGATCCTGGTTGCTGTAATGCTTCTCTCCGGCTGCTCCCTGGAACTGAAGGATGCCGCCGTAGATGCCAAGCAGACCGTCATCGAAGTAAACGGCGTGCATGTTACGAAGGATAATTTCCTCAATACTTATAACTATAACCTTTCTTATGAGCAGTATTATGCCCAGATGATGGCCCAGTTCGGTCTTTCCGACGGTTCCGTCGACGAGAGCTCCGTGCTTCAGACGACCGTCAATTCCTACATCAACGGTCTTGTGCTTCAGCAGAAGGCTGAAGAGCTCGGATTTGACCAGTTCACTGATGAAGAGACTGCCGAGTTGACCGCTGAAGCCCAGGAAGAGTTTGACTCCCAGCTCGAGTCAATCAAGAATACCTACTTCGCTGATTCTGAGCTCGAAGGCGAAGAACTGGATGCCGCTGTGAAGGAATATGCCGAGAGCGTCGGTTACACGCTGGATTACTTCATCACTTCCGAAAAGAGCACCCATACCAGCAACCGCGTCCGCGCTTCCGTGACCGATCTCGTCACCATCACTGATGATGATATCTCCGCCGCCCTGGCGCAGAAGATCGCCGATGAGAAGAGCAGCTATGAGAGCAGCCTTGCCACCTGGGGCAAGAACGCGAATGCCGGCACCACGACCTACTACACGCCTGCCGGATACCGCACCGTGAAGTACATCGAAGTCAAGAAGCCCGCTGCTGATGAAAACGGCAATGTGGATACCACTGAGACCCTGGCTGAAATCACCGAACTGGCCGCGCGCATTGCCTCCGGTGAATCGATCGACGCACTGGGCGCCGAAGTCAAGGAAGCTTATGTCTGCAGCGCGAGCACCGACATCGATTCCGCTGTCGTTTCCGCTGTCACTGAGCTTGCTGACAAGGAAGCCTATACGGACGTCATTGAGACCGAAAAGAGCTATTTCATCGCCCAGTATGTGGACGATGTAGCCGAGCATGAAGCGACCCTGGAAGAAGCCCGCGACCTGCTCTATGACGAAGTCCTCAGCGCTGCTCAGGATGATGCATATGATGCCGCCTTCACCGAATGGGTCAATGCTTCTGACATCAAGCTCAATCTTGACCGTCTCAACTGATCATTCAATTGTTACACTCCGGGCACGATAACGTGCCCGGCTTTTTATTGCGTTTTCATTCTCTGTAATCTATAATAGTCTTCGGAAAGGAGGATGTTCCGATGCGCAGTCTTCGAAGGTTCGTATGGTTCATCGCGTCGCGTCTGCTGATCGCGCTGCTCGTGCTTGGCGTGCTCACCATTACGCTGTATTACGCAATGAATGCTACAGGGATCTATGTGATCATCAAGGACGGAATGGCGAAGCGCGCGCAGGTCATCATGATGAACGAACCCACATCCTCCCTTGACAGTTATTTCTCCCAGAACTGGATCGCCCGTGACGATGCCGTTCAGGAAGCGGTAAACGGCAATGGGCCTTACCAGAACTGCAGTATCACTGGCTTTGACCACCGTATCTCCCTTTCCCGCGTCTGGAGCTGGCCATGGGAGAATTATGCTACGGCAAC
>JAFZPO010000217.1 GCA_017550305.1 Clostridia bacterium | reverse complement strand
ATTATATATGCTGCGTTCTGCCTCAAATTTCGCCATGTTCCCGCCTCCTTCCGCCTTATTATTCGAGGCTGGAAACAAAATTCCTTTTGGTTAAACATGACTAACTCAAAATTTCTTTTTCGTATTGGCTATATTGATGGCTGAGTAGTAACGGCTTTTTCGAAAAAACCCGGGAAATCAGCTTCTGGGAAACGCTTTTATTTCTCCCCGCGCAGGAAGATGGGATTCGTCCAGGCAGTATATCCCTGTGCATCAGTGACTTCCGCTCGCAGATATGGGAAGAATTCATTGACCGCAGTGGGCATCATACCGCTGGTCATGGTTCCGCTCTCGTCATACAGCCTGCGCATGGCGCGGGTCGCACAGACAAACCGGATCTCGCGGCAGGGAGAGCACTCAACGTGTCCAAAACCGTCATCATCGATATAGAAATCATAGATCTCCGGTCCCGAGGAGGCATAGAAAGAACCTTCTTTCAATGCAGCAAGAATGCTGTCCACATTGTTTTCTGCACGCACACGCACCCAGCCATGGCAGTGGTCTTCCATACTGTGTCCGTCATCCACAGCAACACCATATATACGCTTCCCCTGCATAAGCAGCTCGTCCCATAAGAAACCATTGTTTGTATCTATATTGAATCCGCGTACGCTGCCGCTGTTCCAGAGTTCCATGGCGAAATTGCCCTGCAGATGCTCAAACTCACGTACAAATGTACTGCTCCACTGCGGATGGCAATAGAAAGTCAGCTGGTTGCCGGCATGGGCCTGATCCAGATACGGCTGCAGTTCTTCCTGTCCGCTGATCTCGATGCCTCCCTCGAAGCGCTGGCCCTGTTCATAGGGATTATTGGGTTTTTCATGCCCCAGGAAAACGATATGGAAGCAGTGAATAGGATGCTTAGGCGCAATATTCCAGTCCATCTCCATGCCAGGAATAATTGTCAGACGGCTGCCGGGCAAATAATTCCTAAAGTTATAAACGCGGTGATCTGTCAGTGCAAGGAAATCATAGCCGTTCTTTTCATGCAGGGCTATGACCTCTTCTGGTGTCCCTTTTCCGTCCGAGCGTGTGGTATGACAGTGCAGTCCGCCCTTGAGCATGTATACCTTTTCCGCAAACGCCGATTGCCTGATCATGAAGACAGCCTCCTCATATGCTTCAAAATAGCTAAATTTCAGTGCTCAGTATAGCACGTAAGGTACCGTTTGTCACGACGTGTTCCCCTTGCAATAGCGCAGTGATAAGCGTACAATAAGAGCAATATTTCCAATACATGGAGGGATTACCGTGAAGCTATCCTATCGGCGCACGCTCCTCGTTGGCTTTGCTTTTTTCCTTATATGCGCTTTCTGGCAGGCATATGACAGTCTGATCCCCAAAATTCTAACTGACAAGTTTGGCATGTCACAGGCAAACAGCGGTATCATCATGGCGCTGGACAATGTCCTGGCACTGTTTATGCTGCCCCTGTTCGGCGCAATCTCCGACAAATGCGGAAGCCGTCTGGGACGCCGTACCCCCTTTATACTGATTGGAACATTGTGCGCTGCAGTCCTGCTCGCGGTATTGGGTTTCGTAGACGGAAAGCAGCTGAAAAACCTCTCTGCCATTCAGGGTATGGATACGCCCGAAACAATGCAGACGCTGTATGATCATTCTTACACGGGTGATCTGATGACACCCGAAGGCGAGCGCTTTGTTCTTGCTGACGAAGCACCCGAAGGCGTAAAGGCCATCTCCCGCGAACAGTTCATGGCTATCAGTCTGGATGACGCCGATTACCTGAACTTTGTGGCGCCGGCACGCCAGGCTTATGCCCATGATATTACTTCACAGAATCCTCGTACGCTGATCCTTTTTATCGCAGTATTGCTTCTGCTGCTCATCAGCATGGCCATCTTCCGCAGTCCTGCGGTAGCGCTGATGCCCGATGTCACCATGAAGCCCCTGCGCAGCAAGGCCAATGCTATTATCAACCTGATGGGCAGCGCGGGCGGCATTATCATTCTGGCGCTGGGCATGGTGTTTGCTACAGGTTCTGCCAGAAATGCACTAATGCCTTATCTCAAGTTCTTCATCATCGTATCTGGCCTTATGCTGGTCTCGCTGGCTGTTTTCCTGCTGACAGTCCGCGAGCCCAAATGGGCACGTGAGATGCATGAAGAAAGCGAGAAATGCGGTATTGAAACCAAAGAGGACAACGCTTCCGGCGGCAAGCAAAAGCTGGGAAGCGCCGAACGCCGCAGCCTGATCTTCCTGCTTCTGTCTATCGTGCTCTGGTTTATGGGCTATAACGCCGTTACAAGCAAATACAGCGTATATGCCGGCAAAGTTCTGTCCCGTGACTTCAATATGACGCTGATCATTGCCCAGGCTGCTGCTATCGTCAGCTATCTGCCGGTAGGCATCGTGGCAAGCCGCGTCGGCCGCAAAAAGACCATTCTGGCAGGCGTCGTGATGCTGGCTGCCGCTTTCGGCATTGCTTCATTCCTGCGCGCGGGCAGCAGCATTCTGCTGATGAATATCATGTTTGCACTGGCAGGAGTTGCCTGGGCCACCATCAATGTGAACAGCTTCCCCATGGTCGTCGAAATGTGCCGCGGCAGTGATGTCGGACGCTATACGGGATACTACTATACAGCCAGTATGGCAGCACAGACCGTAACGCCTTACCTGAGCGGCATGCTGATGGACAAGGCTGGTATGACAACACTGTTCCCTTATGCAACGGTTTTCGTTGCTCTGGCATTCATTACCATGCTGTTCGTAATGCATGGCGACAGCAAGCCTGAAGCCCGCAAGGGCCTCGAAGCGCTCGACAATGATTGATCACAAGTGAACCCCGTCTTATACTGCGACCGGATACGAATTGGCGTATCCGGTTTTTGACTGTTTCATGTGCGTTCTTCCGCAAAGCAAGCCCGGAAACGATTCGTGCAAAGAATCTTAATAAAGCCGAAATAATAAATGTGTACTCTGCCATTCCCGGTCTCTCCGCTTTCTGCCATAATAGCGGGTATATCCCCGCAATACAGCAAAGAACACTATATCTTGGAAAGTTTCATTGTTCTGTAACAATACGAAGCATAATTGTTACATCCTCGCCTTGAAACGCCTGCTCTGAAAAGCATATAATAAAGGATGAAAAATACTGCGGTTTTTTTCGCGTGCCTATAAACAAAAAGGATGGTCGGCAGTATGAAAACAATGAAACGCCTGTTATCCCTGATGCTGTGCCTGCTGCTTTTGGCAGCGGTCATGCCGCCGGCAGTGGCGGATCCCGCCCTGCGCGCTTATTGCTATAATTTTCAGGTGACAGATGATGGCCTTCAGCCCACTGGCATCTCTTTCAGCATGGGCGCCCAGTACGGCAAGGAACCCTACACCATGACCTATACGGTGGGTGCGCTGAGCGGCACCGCGTCGGCAGGCAAGGTAACCCTGCCCATGACGCTGGCACCCGGCGATCACAACTTCACCATCACGGTCAAAGCCAAGGATGCTGACAGCGCGGAAAGCACTGCGTCCCTGACTGCTTCTGTGCATGTCAATGCTGATGGTTCCTATACGCGCACACTGGGCCCCTATGTGGCTCCTGAGACCGTCAAGGTAACCAAGATCAATCTTGACAAGAGTGCCGTGACCGTGCGTGTTGGCAGCACGGAGCAGCTGACCGCCACAGTTGAGCCTGCCGGTGCCGCAAACAAGAACGTTACCTATACAAGCAGCAATTCAGCGATTGCATCTGTCTCTGCCGGCGGCCTGATCACCGGCGTGAAAGCCGGCACCTGCACAATCACCGCTACAGCGGCCGACGGCAGCGGCGTCACCGCCACATGTGCCGTGATCGTTGCACAGTCTGTAACCGGCCTGACCCTTTCTCCTTCTTCCGTATCCCTGGCCCCGAGCGGCAGCGCAACCCTGACTCCCGTAATCACTCCTTCGGATGCTACGAACAAAAATGTAACCTATACCAGCAGCAACACCAGCGTTGCTGTAGTATCCAATACAGGCGTGGTCATTGGCCAGAACGAGGGCGTTGCTGTTATTACTGCCGTATCTGTTGATAATCCTACTGTCATCGCTACCTGCACCGTCACTGTAGGTACCCCCGTGACCGGCATCTCTCTTTCTCAGAACAGTGCCGGCCTGGAGACCGGTAAAACCCTGACCCTGATCGCTACCATTACGCCCGACGGTGCCACCAACAAGACCGTCAACTGGACCACATCGGATAAGACCATCGCCACCGTCAGCAACGGTGTAGTCAGCACCTGGAAAGCAGGCACCTGTACAATCACCGCTACTGCAGCCGACGGCAGCGGCCATTCTGCAAGCTGTACCATTACCGTTACAGGCGCAGAGGTCACTCCTCCCGCCGACGTCACGCCCGGTCCTACCGGTGGCGGTAGTGTTACTCCTCCGCCCCTGACTCCTCCCGAAGGACAGACGGGCTGGGTCAATACAGCGCCCAAGGGCGGCGGCCTCAACCTGCGTAAGAATCCCAGCACCAATTCCACACGAATCACTGTCATTCCCGAGAATGCGTCACTGACTGTCGTT
>JAFZPO010000216.1 GCA_017550305.1 Clostridia bacterium | reverse complement strand
GGATGAATGCATATACTCCGGTGACCATACGATCGATATGCAGATGGCGCGCAATGCCGGCGTCATCGCCTGCGGCGTCACATGGGGCTTCCATACACGGGAAGCGCTCCTTGACGCAGGCGCAGACCACATCGCGGACCATCCGCGCCAGATCGTTGAACTCGTGCAGTCCTCTCTAAAAATATAAAAGACGGAAAGGAATCTCGCTATGAAAAAGAAGCATGTCCTGATGCTGTTCTGCGACCAGCAGCGCTTCGACACCATCCATGCCCTGGGCAACGAAGACATCGTGACCCCCGCGCTGGATAAGCTCGCAAATGAGGCAGTGGTCTTTGACCGCGCCTATACCCCCTCGCCTGTCTGCGTGCCCGCGCGCATGAGCATGTTCGCCGGCCAGTACTGCAACCGCACCGGCAACAACACCAACAACAAGACCGCGGAATATAAGGGTGAAGGCTTCTACAGCGAATTCACCAAGGCCGGCTACAACACCTGCTGCATCGGCAAGATGCACCACAACGTCGACCTGTACGGGAGCATGGGCTTCCGCAAGCGCCTGACGCAGGAAGAGATGGCGAATCCCACCCATGATGATTACACCAAGTTCATCAAGAATTCGCCGTACAAGAATGTATTCGACTATAACGGCCAGCGCACCGAGCTCTACTATGTGCCCCAGGTCAGCCAGCTGCCCATGGAAGCGCATCCCACCCAGTGGATCGGCGACCGTGCCGTGGAGTTCATTAATGGTTGCAAGCCGGATGAGGAGCCTGTCTTCCTCGTAGCCTCCTTCATTCATCCGCATCCCCCGTTCTGCCCGCCGTCTCCGTGGAACAAGATGTACCGCGGCGTCATCAACAAGACCTTTGTGCCCGAGGATCCAGATTCCTATGAGGACATGATGCGCAACAGGTATACGCTGGATGCATTCGGGATCTCCCCGCGCCGCCTGGAGACCCTGACCAATCATTACTATGCCTGCATCTCCTTCGTGGACTACCAGATCAGCCGCATCGTCGAAGCCCTGAAGCAGAAGGGCATGTACGATGATACGATCATCCTCTTCTCTTCCGACCACGGCGAGATGCTGGGCGATTACCGCACGATGGGCAAGCGCTCCATGGTGGACAGTGCCGCCAAGATCCCGTTCCTGCTCAAGCTGCCCGGACAGGAGCATGCCATCCGTCATGACCCGGCCTCTTTGGTCGACGTGGCGCCCACACTGCTCGCCGCTGCCGGCATCGCTTATGACAAGAAAGAATACGACGGTGTAGACCTGATGACTGAGCAGCATGAGGAAGTCTACAGCCAGTACGGCAATGGAAACCTCGGCCTGTACATGGTCACGTCCGGTCATGACAAGCTCGTGTATTCAGCAATCGGCGATCACTGGTTCTACTTCGACCGTCTGCCCGATGCCGTGAACAAGTTTGACCTGAGCAACCCGCGTGTTGCCGAGCTCAAGGCCAAGCTGGATGCCTATATGGCCTCCGACTGCTGCAAGGAGATCGATACGCGTCCCGCGTCCAATCCCTACAAGCAGGAAAAGTACTCCTTCTATCCGCAGCTGGACGATCACTTCGCCACCTTCGAAGAAGAGTATGCGCGCATGCCCGAAGGCTACAAGATCACGCTGGGCGGCAAGCATACCGACTATTGATCATCTGTATATCATAATCATCTGACCAGCCATACCGGACTGCCAAACGCAGTCCGGTACTGTTTTTCCGGCAATCTTCTTTTTGCGGCAGATCTATGCTATAATGAGGTCACTGACACATCGCATCTTCCTGCACGCGCATCCCGGATCGTCATGGGAGAAAGGAAGGACTTCTATGGAATATCGCCGGCTGCCTTTCGAACAGTATTTCATCAATACCAGTGAGGATTACAACCACACCGGTAATATCACCTGTCCCATCAAATATACCGCGGTCTCATACAGCACCACCTGGCTGGAACGCAAGCTCGGGATCAGCCACGAAGTCAACTATGAGATCCATTATGAAGAAGAACGGAACGTGATCCAGCTGAACTTCCAGCGCACGGTAGGATTCTCGGACTGGGTCGCCAATGTCGGTGAATTCTCGGTGAAGTATTACGACGCCATCGAGTTTGAGGGCGAGCCCCTGCAGCTGCGCGTGCACCGCGGCTGGGGCGACATGTATCTCACCATCAAGCGTGAGGTCCGCAAGCAGTGGCAGCTCCTGCATGAGCAGTATCCGGATGCTGAAACAGAGATCCTGGGCTGGTCGCTCGGCTCGGGGCAGGCGATCCTGTGCGCCCAGGACCTGAACTATAATTTTGGTGTCAGGTCCCACCTCTTTACCTACGGAAGCGTACGTCCGTTCAAGAGCATCCGTTCAAATGCCGTCCGCATGCGGAAATACCTCGATTCCCTGTGCAAGGAATGCTGGAACTTTGCTGATGTCAACGACATCGTTACCTATATGCCGCCCTTCCGCGGGTTCCTGATGATCAGGCGCGTGAATGTCGGGACCGACCTGCGCCGTACCGTCCTGCGTCTTCTGAACCCCTACCGGTTCCATACAGGCTACGACCAGGCAGCGCTGTATACCGTTTTCAGTGATCCTGCCGGCGAAAAAAGCAAGAAATCGGAGGCCGGGCAATGATCACAGATTCGTTTGACAACAAGTCTCCGGCAAAGATCAATGTCCCGGAAAATGAAAACGCGGTAAAGGTCGAGGCAGTGATCTTTACCTTTTCGCATGTGATCGAAGAGTATGTCGCAGAGAACTATGCCTGCCAGAAAGCCGGAGACCTGCACATGGCCCACGGTTCAAGCCCCGTGTATGTCTTTGAATACCTTGGCAGGAAATACGGTTTCTTCAGGACATGGGTAGGCGCTCCCGCCTGTGTCGGTACAGTCGAAGAATTCCGTATGATCCTGAACACGAATAAAGTGATCTATTTCGGAGGGGCAGGCTGTCTCAACAAGGAGATCGCCAGAGGCAAGGTCATGGTCCCGACCGCGGCTTACAGGGATGAAGGGACTTCATACCATTATGCACCGGCTTCCGACTATATCACGATCAGGAATGCATCTACCGTCGCCGCATTCATGGAAAAGAACGGGATCCCCCATGTCCTCGGTAAAACCTGGACGACAGACGCGTTTTACCGGGAGACGCTGAACAACTTTGAAAAACGCAAGGCTGACGGCTGCATCTCCGTAGAAATGGAAGGCGCCGCCGTTCAGGCTGTATGCAATTTCAGAGGACTGGAAGTCTATATGTTCTATACAAGCGGCGATCTGCTTGACGCTCCTGAATGGACACAGCGGATGGAGGAAGGTCAGATCAGGCATACGCAGCATGATTCCGGGCACTTCGAGATCGCGCTTGCGCTTGCTGAATATGCGGCGGATCATTGACCACACCCGTCTGCTGCACCTGTAAGTCTGCGGATTATTACCAAATCATTATAAAGGATATCCAATGAAGCCGGAACTTGAAAAACTTTGTCAGGAATATATCGGGAACCGTGATGCGGTGAAAAAAGCATTCAGGCGGGATAACAGTGCGCTTTACAGTGTATGCGCCAACATATTCTGCTCCTGCGGAAAGCCGGCAGATACGGATTGCCTGAAAGCATGCCTCGAGATCATTAAAGGAAGTACAGGTCCCCGATCAAAGTTTCGGAGTAAAAAAGTCCGTTCCATTCTGGCCAGTATGCTGTCCCTGCAGGAGATACCGGAAGAAAGGATGGCACTTGCTGATGAATACTTTCATTTGCTGAAACGGTATTTCAAAGGAACGGAATATCTGGTATTGACTGCTTTCCTGCTCTCAGACCTGACCGATCGGAATCTTACGGAAGAAACAGTATCCCGCGGTAAAGAGATCTATCGTCAGATGGATCAGCGGCACCGGGTTCTGACAGATAATACTGACAGTGTTTTTGCAATGCTGATGGCTTATTCCGGAAAAACAGCGGAAGACCTCACCCAGGAAACGGAAGCATGCTATCAGGCACTGAAAAAGAAGTTCTCGGGCGGCGGTGCTCAGACATCCGCCCAGGTCCTCTCAGCAGCAGACGGAGTACCGGAAGAAAAAGTACAGCGGGTGATTGAGTTATATGATACCCTGCGCGAATCCGGGATCAGGTATGGCCGCTCTGACGAGATAGCGCCTCTGGCAGCTCTTTCGCTCGCAGATACCCCTGTTCCGGTGTTAGCGGAAGAAATAAAAGAAGTGGATGAGTTCCTGCAATCCCAGAAAGACTTTAAGGGATCCAAAGACTCCGAGCAGGCACAGCGTGCCATGTATGCCGTCATGATCGTATCCGATCAGTATGCGGGCACAAACCAGGTGAACATTACCGTGATGACCAATACGATAGACATGCTGATCGCAAAGCAGCAGGCTTCCCGCATTTCGATCTTCATGAACTTACTGCAGTTTGCTGCCGAACTTATTTCACAGGCAGGTAAAAAGCCGGAAGCACAGACTGAGCAGCAGCCACCGGATTCCAAGGATCATGATGCCCCAAACAGCTAAGATCTGTTTTACGGAAGTCCCGGGAATATGATCATGGAAAGCAGTATCCTGATGAACGGTATGACCGGATATCAGACACCGGTCTTTGCAGCGCCGAGATCCAGCTGCACATACATAGTATAAAACTCAAAGCGTTGGCGTTCACTGCGTTCCTGCCAGCGTTCACATCTATCGATTCTCATTTATGTAAAACGAATTGTCCTGTCAGTCTCAATGTTCCACATCAGCAGTTTAGCTGGTTTTCCGATATCTGGCCTCCAACGGGTCCGCTATTGCCTGGATCTCTTCCGCGATATCCCGGCAACGTTTGACAGGCAGGCCCGCAGTCTTTCCCACGGTCAGCAGCTCCGCCATGCCAGGATCACGGCCATTGCCGTCCACGGTGGTCGTGTGCTCGCCATAATAGGTGCTGCTCCAGGTCAGGTCATACGCAGGCGAAAGGGACCATTGGTCCTTTTTTTCGTTGTAGAGAAAAGAGAAGTTTTTGCTGTGGTCATCCCGGTTATGGGCAAACACGTTGAAGCACATGCGCCGGTACATCTGTTCGAGCTCTTCCCGACGGTCACGGCAGAGAATCTTCGTCAGCTTCATCAGCGTATGATAATCCATACCGGGCGAGCGCCAGTCCAGCTCCAGGATCGCCGCAGCGGTCAGCACATGGTGGCGCCGGAGTATTCCATCCGCACCGGGCGTCCGGTCAAAACGGCGGACGGAGAAATATCCTCCGCAGCGCTTCGAAGAGAGCAGTCTCGTCTCCGGCACGGTGATCCCGCAGCGTTCAGCGCAGTCCATGTAAGCCTTCTCCATAACGCCGGAATCCGGGTCTTCCGTGGAAGCAGGGAATTTGATGATCCATTCTTCAGTCATGACCTTGGGTCTTGCGCCGCCGCTGGACCCGGCAAGTGCAAACATCCGGTCTGCGTCCTGTGTCTCCTCCCGGTTAAGAATACGCTGGCACTCCTGCGCCAGAGCATCCAAATCATCCAGCTCCTGCGGCTGCCATGCCTCCCATGCAGGTTGATAGCAGAGCGCTCCCATGCCGCTGCTGTCAATAATGGCGAGCCGGGTCAATTGTCTTACTTCATCGGTATGGATACCACGGCGCTGAAGCATACGGTTCATCAGCAGCTGTCCCCACGCATCCGGCAAACTGTCTGCAAAGACGCCAAACAGCCCTCCGAAATGAAGAGAGGATGGCACAAACACCTCCGGCTTCAGCGGCAGCGAAAAAGGGCTGATGGGAAAGCCGTTCCGAAGCCACTCCTGTGTGTAAGCAAACGCTATCCGGTGATCCGTGGTTTCGGACAGCGTGCCAACATTCTGGCCGTGGAATGATACTTCCAGCTTATTTCCGTTCACGGACAACCTCCTCAATGCTGCCATAGGGTACAGCTTCAAACATGGTCCGGATTTCATCTGCGCAGCCCAACGCGATGGCGAGTTTTGTCAGCGAAAGCAGAGATATCTGTCCGCTCCGTTCGAAACGCTTGATGCTGCCAAAGCTGACACCGGATTGTTCGCTTAATTGTTCCTGTGTTATTCCACGGCGCTTTCTGACCCTGCTGATCCGCTTTGCCACCTGGAGATCGATTTCCTCCGCTGTTTCCCAAACATACTCATTCATGGACTATCTCCGGATAAAATATGATCTATTTTAGATTATATTGTTGATTTTGGATCAAATATAATCCGTAAATATAATAGCATATATATCGGAATGATGCAAGTTGAGATCACCGGCAAGCTAAAGCTTTGTCAAGAACTGCCCGATGGAAGGATAGGTCAAGAAACCATTCGGCAACACCACAGGAAGTAACCGTGATGCGCAGCAGACCTGTTACCCGCATGGGAACGAACGAAACCGGATACTGAAAATACCCGGGCAGGATAAAGAAGAAGGAGGTCGAATAGTATCAGATGTACTCAATAGCCGGAACGGTTATTACTGTCAACTAGTCTCCGCTTTCTCCAACTCCCCGTGTTTCAGAAAAATGTATTTTTGCTCTGGAACATTTCAGCGGTGTAATGCGTCATATATTATGCAGCCGAACAGCTGCAGGAAGGAAGAAACTATCATGAGAAAGACTATTGCTATTATCCTGATGCTTATGCTCCTGCTGGGTGCAGCCGCAGCCGAAACCAAGATCACCGTCACCGGCACTGGCGAAACACAGGTCAGTGCGGATACCGCCATCATCTCTCTCGGGGTCAGCGCACGCGACAAGGATGTACTGCAGGCACAGCAGAAAGTCAATGAGGCGATCGCCGCGATCCGCCAAGCACTCCTTGACAACGGCGTGAAGGAAGAGTGCATCAATACGGATTACCTGAACATCTACGCGATCTATGATTATTCTTCGGATGAAGAGGAACTGGCCGCATATAACGCCAATTCCACGCTCGCGATCAAGGTCACGGATATCAGCACTGTCGGAACGCTGATCGATGCGGCCTTTGCCGCCGGCGCAAACACGCTGAACGGCATCTCCTTCTCCGCTTCGGACACGGAGGAAGCCAATGCGGAATCCATGAAGAAAGCCGTTGCGGACGCCAAAGCCAAGGCTGAGATCCTTGCGGAAGCATCAGGCCTTAAGATCACCGGGATCGAGACCATTGCCGAGGGCGGCGTTTACAGCTACGGCAACAGTGTCGGCAATTTCTCCGCCAAGCGTATGGAATCCGCTTCGTATGATGAAGCCGGCGGCACCGTTGTGCAGGCTGCCAAACTGATCATCAATGCAACGGTAAGCATTACCTATACTGCAGAGTAACAAATCTGGGCAATAAAAATCCCATGCCGTAATCATCGTAACGGTCATGGGATTTTTTCTTGCGGTTGTACTGCTTCTTGTCGGCAACGATCCTTGTCACTGGACTGAAGTCCCAGGTCTTCCGCTGCTGACGGTTGAGTTCCTTCTGAGCCTTCTTGCTCAGCTTCGCTTTCGGAATGAATCCGGCCATGTTCATCACCTCCGTCTGCATGGCATGAAGGCAGTATATCATGCGGAAAGGGAAACAGCAAGCTCCTGCTCCCCTGTCCGCGCAAAAATATATGGCGTATCTGTAAACAATTGGATGAAAGCCCTTGTTTTGTTTGTATCCGTTCCCTGCATATAGTACAATCCTAGTGGAGGTGATACCGTGAAGAAACTGACGCTTTGTTTCATGCTGATCCTGGCACTTCTTATACACACACTTCCTGCCGTCGCAGATAGCACATCAGGTGCTCCTGATCTGAGCGAATACTTTTCCAAGCGCGACCTTTCGGGGACCTGGGATACATTTGAGGCCGTGCAGGTCGATCTGAATGCCCTGAGCGGTGTATACTCGATCGATAAAGCCGGCGTCTATGTACTCAGCGGAACACTGAACGGAAGCGTTCAGGTCAGTGCCGGTGAAAGCGACAAGGTACAGCTGGTGCTGAACAATGCGGACATCACTTCGGAGACAGGCGCCGCGATCGTGATCGAAAGCGCGGACAAGGTCTTTGTGACCCTGGCGGAAGGCAGTCTCAATACGCTGACCAGCAAGGCTTTTGCGGAAAGCGAAAGCGTGGATGCCGCCCTCTTTTCAAGACAGGACATGACCATCAACGGCAGCGGCAGCCTGACTGTCGTTTCTGCCAACCATGGTATTGTCGGCAAAGATGACCTGAAGGTCACAGGCGGCATTATCAGCATCACTGCGGAAGGCCGCGGTCTGGACGGCAATGACAGCGTACGCATCTGTGACGGTTCCTTCACCATTGTTTCCGCCAAGGACGCCATCCGCTCCAAGGAGAGCGAAAAAGAAGGCAAGGGCTATGTGCTGATCGCAGGCGGCACCTTTGACCTGGCTGTCGGAGGCGGTGCGCAGAATGCCAAACCGCACCGGGACGAAATGGGCAGGGGCGGCTTCGGGCCTTCCCGCGGCAGCTCAGTTTCCGGCAGCTCTTCAAGCGACAGCACCAAAGGCGTGAAAGCCGCGCAGCAGATCGTGATCATGGGCGGTACGCTGAATGTTGATTCCGCGGATGACGCGCTGCATACGGACGGTGACCTGATCATATACAACGGTGAACTGAACCTCCAATCGGGCGATGACGGCATTCACGCGGATAACGCGCTGACCATCAACGGCGGTACGGTGAACGTGCTGGAGAGCTATGAAGGGCTCGAAGCGACCGTACTGACCATCAAT
>JAFZPO010000215.1 GCA_017550305.1 Clostridia bacterium | reverse complement strand
TGTATAATTTGCTGCTCATGTGTCATTGCTCCTTTTCGAGAAATACGGGAACTGATAATACTAATTTGCTATTTCGGTTGTTGGGTATTTTACACGTACAGTATACTTTCCGGAGGCATTGTGTGTCAACTTCAGCAGGACGAATTCGGGCAGATATTGAATAAAAAACTGTTTGGTATTATAGTAGCATCATAACAAGCAAGTGATCATTTCAATTTGTGGCGATATTTAGAAAGGAACGGAACGTATGGCTGGAGAAATCGGCTTAATCGCACTTGAATCCGCGTCAAAGATCGGTAACCGGGTGAATCAGATACTGACTGAGTGGCGGGGGAATGAGAACTGCCTGATCCCTGTGGAATGCCCCAGGTTCTCAAGCGGCGAGGGGAAATGCATTCTCCAGGAATCCGTCCGCGACAAGGACATCTATATCCTGCTCGACGTATGCAATAACTCACTCACCTATAAGATGTGCGGTGAGATCAATCATATGTCGCCGGACGACCATTATCAGGACCTGAAGCGCGTGATCGCCGCGTGCAACGGCAAGGCAAACAGGATCAGCGTGATCATGCCGTTCCTGTATGAAGGCAGGCAGCACAGGAAGACGACCCGTGAATCCCTGGACTGCGCCGTCATGCTACGCGAACTGGAGAGCATGGGCGTTTACAGCCTGATCACATTCGATGCCCATGATCCGCGCATGCAGAATGTCGTCCCGCTGATGAGCATGGAGAACGTCTCGCCCGCCCTGCAGTTCACGCAGGCGCTCCTTACCGAGTATGAGGATATCATCATCGACAGCGATCACCTGATGTTCATCGCACCAGATGAAGGCGCGACCGGGCGCGTGGTATTTCTGGCCTCCGTCTTCGGCGTAAATATCGGGATGTTCTATAAGCGCAGGGATTATACGATGATCGTGAACGGCAGCAATCCGGTCGTCGCGCATGATTTCTGCGGCGGGGACATCGAAGGCAAGGATGTGATCATCGTGGATGACATGATCGCTTCCGGAGGAAGCATCCTGGATACAGCACGGCAGCTTTCGAGAATGGGAGCGAAACGTGTCTTCCTCTTCTCAACGTTTGGGCTCTTTACCAGCGGCCTTGAGAAGTTTGACTATGCATATAAAGAGGGATGGTTCGACCGGGTCTTTACGACGAACCTGGTGTACCAGAAGCCGGAACTGCTGGAGCGCGAATGGTACTTCTCCGTAAAGATGGACCGCTATATCGCCGCGCTGATCGACACGGTCAACAGAGGGGATTCGCTTGAGGGGCTGACCAAGCCTGAACACCGCATCCATCAGATGATCGACCTGTACATGCACCGCAGATAACAGCTGCGACAGGACACGTTAGTATAACGCATTGAATCGATATCAGGCCGCCGCAGGGAGAACGCAAGCCGTTCCCGCGGCGGCTTTTCCATAGGAAAAATGTCATGGAATTGTGATGCTTTCCCGTCTCGGGATTTCTTGACAGCACCCCCTTTGGGTGCTAAAGTGTTATCAAAAAGAACCGATACGGCGGGATGCCGGGAAGGGTGCAATATGGATAAGACAGAAATGGTGAGAGAGCGTATTCTGCGCGCAATCGAGATTGCTAATACTGATCCTGACGGGCAGAAACTGGCACATAAGCTGAATGACGGGAAACTGGTCGTACGCATCCGCGGCGGGCTTGAGGTGCCCGTACAGGCATGCGGCGGACAGCTGAGCATTGCCGTGGATTCCTCGCACCCGAAGGCCGTGTGCGAATACTCTGACGCGGATTCCGCATGGGCGCTTCTGAACAGGGAGATGAGCCGTTTCGCGGCGACGGTACACGGGCAGCTGAACCAGCGCGGGCTTTCGCCGATGAACGAGACGTTTGAAAAGATCCTGCTGCTGGCAAACGATAAGCTGCACGCGGCGGAGTAAGGGAGGCAGGACAGATGGACGCTTACAAATATACGAAAAGCTTTGAGCTCTATGACCGCGCCGAGAAAGTGATCCCGTGCGG
This sequence comes from Clostridia bacterium, assembly GCA_017550305.1. GTDB lineage: Bacteria > Bacillota > Clostridia > Christensenellales > Aristaeellaceae > SFMI01. Next base: position 1,457 of record JAFZPO010000215.1, on the reverse strand, counting down.
GATCTACGGGCATCTGGGTGTCGGGCGCTCGCGCCTGAACCCGATGGGCTCCTATCCGCTGTTTGCCGACCGTGCGGAAGGCACATATATCTGGGATGTGGACGGCAACCGCTTTATCGATTACGCCTGCGCATATGGCCCGAACGTACTGGGCTATCAGGATCCCGAAGTGGAGGCGGCTGCGCTCGCGCAGGAGAAGAAGGGGAACTGTACGACGGTCGTCTCGCCTGTCATGATCGAATGCGCTGAGGAGCTGATCAAAACAGTCACCTGCGCCGACTGGGCATTCTTTGCCAAGAACGGCGGCGACGTCACGACTTTGGCTGTCATGGTCGCAAGGCATGCGACCGGGCGCAAAAAGATCGTGATGATGAAGAGCTGCTATCACGGCGTGACACAGTGGTGCCAGACGCCCGGAACCCCCGGCGTGCTTGACGAGGAGATCAGCAATAACCTGTACGCGAAGTTCAATGACTATGAAGGCCTGAAGGCACTGATCGAAGCGCATGAAGGTGAGATCGCCGGCATCATCTCGATGCCCTATAACCATATCTCACACTACGACAACGTGCTTCCGGACGCGGATTACTGGAAAAAGGTGCGCAAGCTCTGTGACGAAAAGGGCATTTACCTGATCATTGACGATGTGCGCGCGGGCTTCCGCATGGACCTGGCCGGATCCGACCATTACTTCGGGATCAAAGCGGACATGCTGTGCCTGGGCAAGGCGATCGCCAACGGCTGGAACATGTCCGCGCTCGTCGGCGTCGCAAAGCTCAAGCCGGTCGTCGAGGACATGAACTATACCGGCAGTTTCTGGCTGTCCTCCATTCCTTTCGCGGCTTCTGTGGCGACCCTGCGCAAGATGCGCCGGATCGATTCCGTCGGGATCATGCAGAGGATCGGCCGCGAGCTGACCGAAGGCCTGCGCCAGGTCTGCGACAGCAATGATACACTGCTCAGCGTGACAGGCCTGCCCTCGCTGTTCAAGATCATCCTCAAAGACCCGGACGAATCGCTGATCCCGCATCAGCAGTGGATCGGGGAAATGGTCCGCCGCGGAATATATATCTCGCACTTCCATAACATGTTCACGAACGTCATGATCAGCAGGGAAGACCTGCAGTATACGTTCGATGTGGCGGATGAGGCACTGAAGATCACGCTCCGCGACCATCCCGAGATCCGGATCCGCTGAGCGGTCCGCAGTCCCGGATAAAGGCAGGACAGTATGAGAAAGCTTGGCATTAATTTTGAAACGGTGTTCTTTCCCGGAATGACCGAGGGGGACGGCCTGAGACTTCTGCGCGCGATAGGCTTTGACAGCTTTTTCACCGACTATTATTTCGATGAGGCCATTCTGGAGCGCTATGCGCAGGCCGTCGTAAAGAGCGGCATCCGGTGGGAGAGCATGCATGCGCCGTTTGAAGCGCCCATGCGGATCAACTCCATCTGGC
>JAFZPO010000214.1 GCA_017550305.1 Clostridia bacterium | reverse complement strand
TCTGATCAGCTGCCGCCTTGTTGGCAAGGGCACGCTCGATGCTGCGGAAGTATATGTGCGCAGCATTGCCCAAACAGCCCTGCGCAGCGGCGCAAGGTATGTCTATCTCGCACATAACCATCCAGGCGGCGGACTCCAGCCGTCGAATGCGGATATTGTGCTTACAAAGCGAACCAAACAGGCGCTTCGGCTCATCGGTATTGAGCTCTGCGATCACATCATCGCAACTGATACGGGCTTTGTCGGCATCATCGAAGGAGGCTACGCGTGAACTGTCCCATATGCGGAAAAACAATCGACGCTTCCGGCAGTATTGCACACTTCTGTCCGTACTGCGGTCAAAAGCTTGCGCTGTCGGACGACGCGCATTTAAACGAACTGCTGCAGCGTGCCGAAATGGAAGAAGATTACAGCAAAAAGCATGATCTGCTGCTGGAGGCAAGGCAATACTGCCCTGATCATCCCGAGGTTGAGAAGAGGCTGCTTTATATCGGGAGACTCTGGGAAAAGGGTGGAAAGCCTGATTTTTACCGTATTCCCTTCTGGCCGCTGAATGCGCTGGAAAAACCGAATGAGTTTTCACGGCGCGAGCGAAAAAGAATGCTGGACAGCTTCTTTCTCAATCCCGAGCTAAAACGTGTAGCTGAGCTGTTCGACGATGAAACGGCTTTTTTTGAAGAATACTACGGGCGCATGGCGAAAGATTATCTTGAGCTGTTCGTCAAGGGTGCCACCTCAAACAACAGCATTCTTTTCTTCAGGCGTTCCGAGAAGAGCAGGATAAGAAGCTGCCTGATGTGCGTGGCTGCAATGCTGGTGAACCTCGAGTCGTCGCCCGATGTTCCGCAAAAGGATAAGCCGCTGATGAAGGAAGCACTCCTGAAAGCCAGTCGGCTTCTGTTCGGCGAAGAACCGCCGGTAATGTAGACTGCGAGCAAACATATTCATCCGAAATTCGGAACAAATGGCAGGCGGCCTGCGTCTTTGAATTATAGGAGGATTGGGGTATGAACAAAAAAAGAATACTGTGCCTGGTGCTGGCACTGATCCTGCTGGTTCCCGAAGCTGCGCTCGGCAGCGGCTATACGGGCGGCGCTGGCGCGTATGGCGTTTATCTGATCGATGACGAGATCCACCAGGCCTGGTACGAAACGAGCGTTGTAGAAGACGGCGCCTTTTATATCGTGGGCGTGTATGGCACATACGTATATTACCAGACCAAGCCTGTGGACGGCGTGAGCAGCCTCAGACGAAGCCCGCTGTATCTGGTCAGCGACGAATACATTCTGGCGGAGAGCACGCTGGAACTGACTGTAGTGGCCTCCGGTTCCATTCAGCAGGCCGCGCGCGAAGCGTCGGTCATCAGCGAAAATGTAGTAGGCAGGGCTGTGCTGGACGAAACGGCAGGCTGCCTGTACTACGTGGAAAGCAGCGACCTCAGCATGGTCATGATGGCGGTTGAGTACCCTTCCTTTGGGCTTACAACCCGCCAGCTCTACGCGGCATCCAGCGCCATCCGTGAACTTCGACTGACGGTCAACGGCCTTGCAATGCGCACTGAAAACGGGTGTCTGCTGTACCTGACTATGATGGGGCAGGCAATCACAATATCAGAGGAAGTGTTTGGCTCTTATAAGCAATCGGCTCTTTACAACGGGCATGAGGTGCTCCTCGGCGACGATGGCAACCTGAGCTTTCGTCTGGACGCGGTGAGCAACGAAATGCTTTCTATCAACGATTCCGTTCTGGAGTTTACCGTGTACGGCGATTATGTCTATTATCTGCGCCGCACGCGCTGGCGTACAGAGATCAACCAGTTCGACCCTGTTACCCGTTCCTCCAAGGTCATCTACCGCACGCTGGAAGAAATGATGCCCCAGATCGTGAGCGCAGGAGATTTCCTGTACATCATGGATGCGGAATACACTGTCTACCGCGTCAGTCCCACCAGTGGGAAATACGCGGTCTACATGAAATTAAAGCAAACGTACGAGGGTTACGACGCCGTCCAGCCAAGACTGCTGGGCGCGGGTGAAGAACTGCTGGTGTACGATCAGCCCAAGAGCGGCAGCACAGATGAACTGAGTTATGTATACAGCCAGTTTGTCGGCTCTACCGAGCATCCCACCCTTCCGCCGGAGGGCGCTGCACAGCCAGGCGAGGTACCCACCGCTACACCCACTGCGGTGCCCGCCTACTATCCAACCATGTCCCGTGGCAGCCGCGGCGACAATGTGAAGCTCATGCAGCAAAAGCTTATTGAGCTGGGCTATCTTGACGATACGGCTGACGGCGTGTTCGGCGGCAAGACGCAGACCGCGATCGAAGATTTGCAGGCGGATTTAGGCATCGAGGTCACCGGCATCATGGATAATGATCTCATGAACAAACTCGTAAATGGCGAAATTCCTGCTTACGACCTCTATAAAGAGCTAAAGCGCGGCGACAAGGGCAAGCGTGTGAGCACACTGCAGAGCCGACTGAAGGCGCTGGGCTACCTTGCGGGGCCTGTGGACGGAACCTACGGGGCGGCCACGCAGAACGCAGTAACGCTGTTTCAGAACCAGCAGGGGTTCCCCCAGACCGGGACAGCGGACAGTGATACGCTCAGGGCTCTTTACGCGGATGATGCGCCAAAGGCCACAAGCTACATCGAACTGAAATACGGCGACAGCGGATACCGCGTCGCCGAACTTGTTGACAGACTGATTGAACTTTACTATCTGCCTTCTTCCGCACGCGGCAGCGTGTACAACACCACTGTGCAGGACGCAGTCAAGGCTTATCAGAAAGAAATGGGCTTCTGGCAGAACGGCAAAGCTTCCAGATACCTGCAGGGAACGCTGTTCAGCGAATCTGCTTCTGAGTACAGTGGCTATACCATGCTTCGCTACGGCGACATCAATGAACGGGTTCGCGACATGCAGTGGCGCCTGTATCAGCTTGGCTATCAGACGGGCAACATCGACGGCAATTACGGCACACGCACGCAGAGCGCTATACGTGCCTTCCAGACACAGGCTGGCCTCACTGTGACCGGCACGGCAGACGCCGTAACACTGGAAAAACTGTATTCCAGTGCAGCTCCTGCTTATCCCACGCCTACGCCCGCCCTGACGCCGACCATCGAACCATTTATATACTATGAAGGCGGTCTTACCGTGCGAGTGAACAGCAGCTATTCGCTGATCCTCGAAGCGCCGGAATCAG
>JAFZPO010000213.1 GCA_017550305.1 Clostridia bacterium | reverse complement strand
TTCGGGCTCGCGGAAGAACTGCTGCGCCTTTCTGTCAGCATGGGACATGAGAACGACCCCGTTTATGCTTCCAACTGGCTGGAATCGGATGACCCTTCCTGCCGCACGGAAAACGACAGACGCTTTGAAGTGCAGTATAACCCGCATCTGTTCGCGATGCTTGCTGAGCAGCTCCTGCTTTCGGAAGGCGTACAGATCCTGTACGGCTCAGCCGCGGCAGCTGTGAGCTGTTCCGAAAGGCACATTGACTCAGTCATCATTGAGAACAAATCAGGCCGCAGCGCGGTCCTCTGTAAAACTGTCGTGGACGCCTCCGGCGACTGCGATATCGCAAAGTTCGCAGGCGCGCCTACCGCGTTGCACCCGCGCGGGAATATCCTGGCTGCCTGGTATTACCGTCTGGGAGAACCAGGTTATGAACTGCGCCTGCTCGGCCTGGCCGAGAACGAAAAAGGCGAATGCAAAGAAGGATACCTGGTCCCGCGCCGTTTCAGCGGTGTGGATGCTGAAGAAAATTCCGTTTTCATGCAGCTGTCGCACTCAGCCATTCTGGATGATGTCCGCAAAAAGCGCGAGACGGATCCGGGCCTGATCCCGGTCACCATACCATCCGTTCCTCAGCTGCGCATGACGCGGAGGCTGGCTGGTGCGGCAGAAATTTCACTTGCAGATGAGCACCGTTACCAGCCGCATTCGGTGGGCATGGTGCCCAACTGGCGGAAGCGCGGACCTGTATATGAAGTCCCCTTTGAATCCCTGTACTGCACGGAAATCAGGAACCTGATCACAGCCGGCCGCTGCGTATCGTGCACGAATGATATGTGGGACATCCTGCGTGTGATCCCCTGCTGTGCGGTCACAGGCCAGGCAGCGGGTACCGCGGCAGCCATGTTTGAAGATTTCCCCCATGCAGACATTGATGCTCTGCAGCAGACACTGGTGCGCTCCGGTGTCGTGCTGCACGAAGATGACCTGAATCATTAACTCCAATTTTTCCCATCAGAAGGAGCGGGTATTATGGCAACAATGATCGAGACAAAAACCGAAGGAACCCTGCTGGTCATTTCTCTGTCCGGAAGGATCGATTCCTCCACCGCAGCCGAAGCAAGCGAAAGGATCCGGTCGGTAATCAACGCGAACCCAGGTATTCCCTGGGTGCTCGATGCGGAAGATCTGGACTATATCTCGAGTGCGGGACTCAGGATCCTTCTTTCGCTGAGCAAGGAAACGCCTGACCGTGTCTGCATCCGCAATGTTTCCCCGCTGGTATACGACACGCTTTCCATGACAGGGTTCACCGAGATCCTGGATGTGAAAAAGCAGCTGCGCTCCATCAGCGTGGAAGGATGCCCTGTCATCGGGAGCGGCGCCGTCGGCATCGTATACCGTCTGGATGAAGATACCATCGTAAAGGTGTACAAGATCCCCGACTGCCTGTCCATGATTGAGACCGAACAGAAGCGCGCAAAGCAGGCGTTCGTCCGCGGCATCCCCACCGCTATTTCCTATGACATAGTGCGTGTCGGCGATAAGTATGGCTCCGTGTTTGAGATGGTTAAGGCAGAAAACTGCAATGACCGGATCATAAGGGATCCTGAGCATAGGGATGAACTCATCCGGCTGTATGTAAAGCTTCTGAAAACGGTGCATAATGTCGAGATGCCGGCAGGAGAGCTTCCGAAATCCTGTGATCTGTACCTCGGATATCTGGATGCCGTAGCCGGATATCTGCCGGAGAACACCGTCGTGCGCATCCGTCAGCTGCTTCAGAGCATGCCGGATTCCGTACACGCGGTCCATGGGGACTTCCAGATGAAGAATGTCATGCTCTCCGAATCAGAACCGCTGCTCATCGATATGGAAACACTGAGTGTCGGTGATCCGGTGTTTGACTTCGCCGGGCTCTTTGTGGCATACTGCGCCTTCAATATCGCCGATCCTACAAACTCGATGGACTTTTTCGGGATCGATAAGGAAACCAGTTTTGAGATCTACCATAAAACGCTGTCGCTGTATCTGGGGGATGTCTCCGAAGCAGAAGTTCAGAAAGCGGAAGAAAAGATCGAAGTGCTGGGCTTCTTGCGCTTCCTCTACCTGCTGACCTCTCTGCATCTCGGGAAACCGGAAATCTATGAATTCCGCATGCAGTATATCCGGGAGAATCTTGAACGCCTGCTTGAGCATGTAGATCAGCTGTGCCTGTAAGGAGACAAAGCGCATGATAACGATCAGAGAGATCGACGGGCAGCATAAATCAGATGCCAGGATCCCCAACGATTCCTTTCCCCTGTTCGGACGGATCGCGCCTTCGTACAGAGACGGGAAATGGGATTATGAGCTCATCCGGTACGCACCTGAAGATGTGTCTGAAATGTGCTTTCCGGATGAAGGCTATGATCCTGACAGCATGCCGGACAGCATATTCCTCGGTGCATATGATGATGAGTCCTGCGTAGGGCTTATCCTTCTGCAGCCCGGAAATTTCAGGTATATGTACGTTGCGGACCTCAAGGTAAAACATGAATACCGTCGTCAGCACATCGGCCGGATGCTGATAGACAAAGCCAGGAAGACATCCGCACAGCATGGTTACAGAGGGCTCTATTTGCAGTGTCAGGATAACAATCCGGGAGCCTTCCTGTTTTACATAAACTCCGGGTTCTATATCGGCGGACTGGATACGAACATCTACCGGCACACAAAGCAGGAAGGAAAGGCGGATATCCTTCTTTACTGCGAAAACGATGAGAGGCCCTAAACCGGCTGTTAGCAATACGGCAACTGACCTGCTGCTCTGCCGAAATCAAAGAAAGAAGGTCATTCATGCGCCAGGAAAGAACACAGGAACAGCGTCTTGATTATCTTGTCGAAGCATTCAAGGCAGATTCCGGTGAATACAAGGATCTGCCGGTGCCTGCCAGTTCTGAAGGAAAGCAGCGTATCCTGCGTTCCCTTATGAACATCCGGATGCCGAAAGCGCTTCCGGACACTGTACTTCAGGTACAGGATGAATACCTTATGGAACGGGCAGAAGAGAAAGGGATCGTACGGCTTTCAGATATCCCGGAAACAAAAGACAGCATGTCGATCTGGCAGGGAGACATCACAAGGCTGGCTGTCGATGCCATCGTCAATGCCGCGAACTCACAGATGCTCGGCTGCTTTATTCCGATGCACACCTGCATCGACAACTGCATCCACACATATGCCGGCGTACAGCTGCGGGCAGAATGCGCCCGTCAGATGAAACTGCTCCGTATGCGTTACGGAAGCAGCTATGAACAGCCGACAGCCGTTCCCATGCTGACGGATGCTTATAACCTGCCTGCGAAAAAAGTGATCCATGTCGTCGGACCAATCGTTGAGTCCCGGTTGACCGAAAAGCTTGAAAATGAGCTGGCAAACTGCTATACAAACATACTGGATCTTTGTCTGGAGAACAGCCTAAAAACCGTGGCATTCTGCTGTATCTCTACGGGCGTCTTCCGCTTTCCCGCCGGGAGAGCAGCGGAGATCGCTGTCCAGGCCGTTTCACAGTGGCTTTCCGCACATCCCGGCGCAGTCGAACGCGTGATTTTCAATGTTTTTAAAGACGAGGATAAAGCATACTATGAACAGCAGCTTCAGTAAAGATTCAAACGGTTATCTGGAAACGATCCGGAAAGGCCTGTTATATGTACAGGACTTACAGGGCGGAGCTTCCTATGGAAACGGCACCAGGAGTGAGCAGATCAGCCGCCTGAAAAGAGAACTTGGAAGCGCGGATGCCATCGTCATCGGTGCCGGCGCCGGACTGTCCACCGCTGCCGGGCTGACCTATTCCGGAGAACGTTTTGATAAGTACTTCGGTGATTTTGCAGCCCGATTCGGGATCACCGATATATATTCGGGCGGTTTCTATCCATTTCCGGACGATGAGACACGCTGGGCATGGTGGGCAAGGCATATCTACTTCAACCGTTATATCGATGCCCCGAAGCCTGTTTATCATAAACTGCTGACTCTGGTGCAGGACAGGGAGTATTTTGTCATCACGACCAATGTCGACCATCAGTTCCAGCGGGCGGGATTTGATAAACAGCGGCTGTTCTATACCCAGGGTGACTATGGCCTGTTCCAGAGCGTGAACCCGATGCTTCAGAAAACCTACGACAACGAGGAATGGGTCATGCAGGCAATGGAAGCACAGAGCTTTGTCCGGGACACAGACGGGATTTTTCAGATTCCCCATGCAGGTGTTTCAATGAGGCTTCCCGCAAGCCTGATCCCTAAATGCCCGGACGACGGTTCGGATGTCACGATGAATCTTCGCTCGGACGACTCTTTCGTAGAGGATGAAGGCTGGCATAAAGCTTCTGCAGCCTTCGCTGGTTTTCTCCGCAGTCATGAAATGCAGCATACGCTCTACCTGGAGATCGGCGTCGGCGCAAATACGCCGGTCATCATCAAATACCCATTCTGGGCATTGACGCAGGAGAATCCGAAAGCAGTGTATGCCTGTCTGAATTACAATGATGCGTTTTGTCCTAAACAGATCGAAAAACAGTCTGTATGCATCGATGGAGATGCAGGCACCTTATTTGATCTGCTGATCCGGTCCGATCGCTGAGTCAAATAATCAAATAATCTTCCTGTTTTTTGATTCTCCCTCTTGACGCAGTCTATTATATTTGATACAATATATTTGTATCAAATGTTTTTGAAAGGAGCGGCCTATGGAGTACGATTACCGCGAGGCAATGAAGCTGAGCAATCAGATGTGCTTCCCTCTCTATGCTGCCGCGAGGAATGTGACCGGCCTTTACACACCTTACCTGAAACCGCTGGGGCTCACCTATACGCAGTATATCGTTTTCCTGGTGCTTTGGGAAAAGGACGGCATATCCGTTTCAGAGATCGGAGACAGGCTGATGCTTGACAACGGGACTCTTTCTCCCCTGCTGAAGAAGATGGAACAAGCCGGATACATTAGAAGGCGCAGGTGCCGTGAGGATGACCGTATCGTCGAGATCACGCTTACGGATACGGGTAGAGAATTGCAGGAGAAGGCGAAAGACATCCCTGCCAGCGTAGCCGGCTGCATTAGGCTATCCCCTGAAAAAGCGCAGACGCTGTATGCGCTGCTCTATGAATTGCTTGAAAACCAGACAGACAAGACTACCTTAAGGATGAAAGGAGAACTGAAATGAAAACTGTTTATGATTTCACCGTGAAGGACATGGAAGGCAAGGACGTCAGCCTTTCCAAGTACCAGGGCAAGGTGCTGCTCATCGTGAATACGGCGACCGGCTGCGGCTTTACCCCGCATTATGAGCCCCTGGAAGCAATGTACAGGGAACTGAAGGATCAGGGATTTGAGATTCTGGACTTCCCCTGCAACCAGTTTGCTAATCAGGCTCCCGGCAGTGCGGATGAAATCCACGAATTCTGCACGCTGAAGTTTGGCACCGAGTTTCCGCAATTTGCGAAGATCGACGTGAACGGCGACAGCGCAGATCCCCTGTTTGCGTATCTCGCTTCCGAAAAGCCCTTCAAGGGTTTCGGCAAGGGGCTGAAGAATGCCGCGCTGGACAAGTTTGCCGCCATGAACAACAAGAAGTACGGCGAAAAGACTTATATCGGATGGAACTTCACGAAATTCCTGATCGACCGTGAAGGTAAGGTTATCGCCCGTTTCGAGCCGACCGTGGACATGAAGGAAGTCCGCGATACGGTTGCGTCAGCCCTGTAATGTAATCATCTTGCATATCGTAACTGAGAACGCACAAGGCGTGGCATCTTGCCACGCCTGTCTTTTTGCTGCTGTATCGCTACAGCGATACAGCAGCAACACTATGCGGAAAAATGACCGTACATCATTTTGCATGAATGTACGGCCATTACTGGTTTGTCTATAGTCTTACCACATTCCGTTCGCGATCAGATAATCCCTGGAATGCAGCAGAGCGCTGGACTCCTTGACTTCAATCACGGCAGTGCAGTCCTTCTCTTCTGCCATTTTCAGGTACCGGAGCGTATCAAGCCCGCCATCGCCCAATGCGAGGTGGTTTGCCTTGAGACTGCAGTCATGGATATGGAAGTGGCGCAGCCGGTCGGCATGGGCAAGGATGAACTTCTCATCCTCTCCCCCCGCCTTAAAGCTGTGGCCGATGTCGAATGTCAGGGCGAACCGCGGGCTCTTGAGCAGCTCCTCGATCGCGCGCTTCTGGAACGGCAGGAAGCCTGAGGTGTTTTCAACGCAGACCAGCGTATCGGTCCCGGCAAGTTTCTCCTCAGCGAACTTCACGAAGCCCTGCACCAGTTCCATATAGCGCTCGGAGCACTTCTCATAAAGATAGGTCTTCTTGCTGTTGATCGAGGAATAAGTACCGGGCATCAGGTGCATGTTAAGGCACATTGCCTGCACTTCCCGGGCCATATTCATGGCAAACTCCGCGTTCTCGAGGCTTCCCTTCCGCATCTCGGGAGAGAACTCGAACGGATCGAGCCGGTCATGGAAATGGATCGTCAGGCCGATACCGTACTCCTTCTGCAGTGCGCGCAGACGCTGTACATCGACTTCGCCTGCCTGGAACCACGGGAATGTCATGTTCATCTCGGCAAACGCGAACCCGTTTTCCGCGCAGAAGCGGAACAGGTCTTCGTTCTGCGAGAATTCCATCAGGCTAGGGATTCCCAGCAGCATTCCTTCACGCCCCTTAACCGACAACGATGCTGCCGCTGGCGATGCAGCGGGTGGTCCCGCGGTCGAAGATCAGGATGTTGTCGCCGGTGATGTCGTACCGGAGCTTCGCATCCGTCTCATAGTCGATCGCGCCGAACATCACTGCGGAAAGAATCTCCTCGCCGACCTTGATCTTGACCGTGGTCTCCATGCCGGCAGGCAGGGTCGAATAGGCAGAGCCTTCAAAGGCGCCGTTCTCGGAGATGAAGAGGAACTCGGGACGGATGCCCAGGCAGACACCGCCGTCAGGCAGGTCAAACTCTTCATTGGCATGGAATGTCACGCGCTTGCCGAGAACGTCGACTGCTGCGGTCTTCGCGTCTTTCTTTTCGGCCTTCGCGTCCACGATATTCATCGAAGGATTGCCTACGAAGTCTGCCACGAAGAGGTTCGACGGACGGTTATAGACGGTGAGCGGCGGCGCATACTGCTGCAGCACGCCCTCGTTCATGAGACAGATCTTGCTGGACAGCGTCATTGCTTCCAGCTGGTCATGCGTCACGTATACGAACGTCGCGCCCATGTCGCGGTGCAGGCGCTTGAGCTCCGTACGCATCTCGCCGCGTAGTTTCGCGTCCAGGTTGGACAGCGGCTCATCCATGAACAGGACCTTGGGCTTGGGCGCCAGCGTTCTTGCGATCGCGACGCGCTGCTGCTGGCCGCCGGAGAGCTCTGCCGGATAACGGTCTGCGAACTGCTCGATGCGCAGGGTCTTGAGCATTTCCTTCACGCGCTCGGTGATCTCGGGCTTCTTCCACTTGAGGGTCTCAAGGCCGAAGGCGATGTTCTGGGTAACGGTCATGTGCGGCCACAGCGCATAGTTCTGGAACAGGAATCCGACTTCACGCTTGGCAGCGGGAACGTTGATGTTCTTTTCATCGCTGAACATGATCTTGTCATCAAAGCGGATCTCGCCATGGGTAGGCGTTTCAAGGCCTGCGATCATGCGCAGCGTAGTGGTCTTGCCGCAGCCGGAGGAGCCCAGCAGCGTAACGAACGCGCCGTCCTCGATCTCGAGGTTCAGGTCGTTCACGCCGATGAAGTTACCCCACTGTTTGGTCACGTGTGTCAATGTAATCTTGGGCATGTCAGTTTCCTCCTACGCCTTTGTCAATCGATGCGCCCGTCAGCTTGTTCGTAGTGAAGTTCACCAGCAGAACGATGATGACGATCAGCAGGTTGATACCGTTGGACATCTGGTTCACAGCCTTCTCATCAAAGTACGACAGCAGTGTAGTTATCAGTGTGCCGGACTTGGTCAGAAGTACGAACAGGGACAGCTCGCGCATGCAGGAAACGAACGGCAGCAGATAGCCGCTGATGAAAGCGGACTTCTGGATCGGGAAGAGGATCCTGAGCATGCGCTTGGGCCAGGATGCGCCCACGATCAGGGCAGCCTCCTCGATCTCGCCTGACAGCTGCATCATGGCATTGGTGCCGCTGCGGGTGGCGAAGGGCAGATACTTGATACCGCCTACTATGATCAGCAGCAGCAGCGTACCGCGCAGAAACGTCAGCTTTGATGCCACCGCCAGGAAGATCGCACCGAATGCCATGGAAGGTACCAGGTACGGGAAGAACGCCAGGCCGCTGACCAGGCCGGCCAGCTTGGTGCCGCGCTTGCGCGCTACCGCGTAGCCGATCAGCACGCCGCAGCTGCCAACGATCAAGGATACGATCAGTGACAGCTTGATGCTTCCCCACAGGGCGTTCAGGATATTCCTATTGAACAGGATACCATTTCCGACCGCGACCGCATAGCCGCTGATCTCGGTACGGCTTAGCCAGTACTTGAGCGTCAGCGTCGAATAGTCGCCCTGCTTCGCGACCATGGATTCAAGCGCGAAGCTGATGATCGGGAAGATCGAGATCAGGAACAGGAAGATGACCAGGATGACCGTGATCACATAATTGAACTTGCCGATCTTGATATAGGAGACCTGACCGGACTTGCCCGTGACGGTCGTGAAGCTCTTGCGCTTGCCCGTGAACCAGGTGTTCAGCCCGAGCAGGATCATGCCGAACAGGATCAGCGCAATGGTCATCACGTATGCCTGGCCGGTATAGATGCCGCCTTCATAGAGCGAACGCAGGCGTGTCGAGAGCACGAAGAAGTTGGCAGGTGAACCGACGAACACAGGTACGGCGTAGGATGCCATGGTACTGGAGAAGACCAGCAGCACGGTCGAGAACAGCGCCGGCATCACGATGGGGATCGTGATCTTGCGCAGGATCCTTCCGCGGCCCGCCTGCAGGATGGTCGCGGCTTCCTCGAGGTTTGCATCCATATTGCGCAGCGTGCCGCCGATCAGGATGTAGGCGAATGGCGCGTAGTGGATGCCCATGACGATAGAACATGGGAAGATGCCGTACACGACCCATGCAGGCACACAAATGCCTGTCAGGCTTTCCAGCATGCCCACTACACCGGTACCGACATTGGAATTGGCAAACACGTTCTTCCACACCAATGCCAGTGTCCAGGAGGGCATGATATAAGGGAAGATGAATACCGAGGAGAAGAACTTCTTGCAGCGGATATCCGTCCTGGTGATCAGGAACGCGATCGTGCCGCCAATCAGGATGGCGATCAGACATGCGTAGGTGGACATTCGCAGGCTGTTCCACAGCGGCTTCCAGAACTGCATGACGCTCCAGTCGGCCATCATGCCGGTGCCGCGGGTCAGAAGCATCTTGAAGTTCAGCCAGGTAAAGTCACCCGTCTTCAGCTTGGTACTAAAGAGCGAGTTGTACATCATGGCTTCCATCTGTCCCGCCGTCAGGGACGAGCGGATGACGGAAAACATTGGGTATGCGGTCGCTACCAGGAGCAATACCGCAAAGAGAACGATCAGCACATTAGCCTGGACGGAAAAATAGCTCTTCGCCCGGTACAGCAGCTTCTGTCCCGATTTCCGTCCTTCCGAACCGTTCTTGCTCATAGGATCCCCCACAATCTTTTCATGATCGCAAGAAGACGCGGGCGGGGCTGCTCATGCAGCCCGCGTCCCGCGTCCTCATGGTCATGTTATTTGCTGGCGCACCACATGGCGATCTGGGTATACGCGAAAGCGTACACATTCTGCAGATGCACCGGATCCTCGACGATCGCGCAATCCTGCCAGTAGGCCAGGGGCTGGTCGCCGAAGCTCTTGGCGTTCTCGCTGATGGGGGCTTCGGGGTTCACGGAGTAGGAGCCCATATCCTTGCCCCAGACGTTGGTGTAGCCTTCGACGCTGGTGCAGTAGTTGACGAACAGGCATGCGGTGTAGGGATACTTGGCGTTCGCAGCGATCTGGATGTAGATCGGATACAGGAAGCCCGCAAAGCCCTGGATGTCATCATAGCAGGAGCAGGTGATGTTCGTGGGATCCACGGAACGCAGCTTGGAGAAAACGAACAGACCGGAGCTGCCGGGAGCACCGTCGGCGATATCCTTTGCAATGGTGCTGTCCTTATTGATGAAGGTGCAGTTCATGATGAACTTGTGGATCCACTCGTAGGCAATGTTCATGTAGGTGCCGTCGGAGACCCACTCTTTGCCGTAGTACTCCTTGTAGGCCTCAGCCAGCTTGGCCTGATACTTTTCACTGGTCATGGTGATCAGGCAGTTCATGCTGGTCTTCTCATCAACGGGGTTCTTGAACTCCATGCCGGCGAATTCCGGCTCGGTCAGCTGCCATACGTTGGTGTACAGCTTCATTTCCTTGTTGCCGCCGTCATTGTAGAAGAACAGGCGGGTGTTGTAGGTGCAGACGAGGGGATTCAGGTCGCTCTCCAGAGCGATGTCGGCCAGTCCCTTGGGAACATAGTTGAGCACCCAGCCGTTCGCAACAGCCTTGTTGACCAGCATGAAGCTGTCCTGGGTCAGGATGACATCGGCGGTGTACAGACCAGCACCGATCTCGCCTTCCATGAGCTCATAGATCTTGGAGTCATTGGGGTTGGAACCTTCGGCCAGCTTGATGCCGGTCAGTTTGGTGAAGGATTCCTCATTGATGACGCGGGAAGTGGTGGACATGATGCCCAGTTCGCCGTCGCCAATCTCTTCCTTGGCCTTGGCCAGCAGCTCGTCCCAGGTCATATTCTGGGCTTCCTTGATTGCCTTTTCGACATCGGTCTCGGCAGACGCCACCATGGGCAGCATGAGGCCCAGGCACAGGGTCAGCGCGATCAGGATACTAAGGGTCTTCTTCATTGGAGTTCCTCCTTTTCCGGTCTGTGACCGGGTATACTTAAACAGGTCTTCCTGCTTAATTCGTGGATACTGCTGCGGTGCTCCTGCGCACGATCAGCTCGGGCATTGCAAGATAATGCTCCGGCGGCAGCGCGGGATCCTCCGCGTGGCGGCACAGGATCTCGATCACCTTTTCCGCCATCTCGGTCCTCGGCTGGGATACGCTCGTCAGCGAGATCTGCGGCAGCGCCGCGGCGTCTATGCCGTCATACCCGACTACGGATACCTCCCCGGGAACGTTCACGCCCGCTTCCTCCAGCGCGCCGACCGCGCCGATCGCGAGCATGTCCTTGACGGCGTAAAGCGCCGTGAAGTGCTCGCCCGAAGAGAGCAGCCGCTGCACCAGTTCGCGTCCGCCGCGGAGCAGGTCGCCCTGCGTGTCGTCGCTCGAGAGGATATGCTCCTCTTCCCCGATCGCCTGCATTGCCGCGCGGTATGCCGCCATCTTGTGGCTCCGGGATGACGAGAACTTGTGATCGCAGAGCATGACGATCTTCCTGTGCCCCTGCTTAATCAGGTGCTGCATCGCGAGCTCCGTGCCCGCCGCGCCGTCTGCGCTGACAAAGTTCACGCTCTCGTCGCGGACCTTGCTGCCCAGGTAGACCACCGGCACGCGGCCGCGCGTCATCCTGCGGATGCGCTCTATATCCTCGCTCACCGGCACGATCACGATACCCATTGCCATCGTATTGATGAGGTTGCGCACGCATTCGCGCTCCGTCGCGCGGTCATTGCCCGTATCATAGAGGATCAGGTTCAGCCCGTGCTGTACAGCAGCCGCGCTCAGGGACTTGAACATCTCGCCGTAGATCGAGTTGACATCCCGGATCACCACACCGACAAAGTTCGATGTCTTCTTCGCCAGGTTCCGTGCGAGGATATTCGGCGTATAGCCCATTTCCTCCGCTTTTTCGCGTACCAGCTTCTTGGTTTCCGGGCCGATATCCGGATAATCGTTCAGCGCTTTGGAGACCGCGGACTCACTGAGTCCCAGTTCCTTTGCCAGCATGGCCATCGTTACCGCTCTTTTCATTCCGCAACTCCTACTAAAGCGCTTTAGTGAAATATAGCATACGGGTCCGGGAATTGCAATAGGTCCTGAAAAATTCTTTTTTCCGTAATATTTCACGGTTCGGATTCAGCGGGGATTTCTTGCATTCCGCGGCATGCTCATATATAATGGAGACCGTTCTAAAACGCGCAATCCAAAGTACAGGGAGGAAGCGCCATGCGCAAGGTTGTTCTCGCAGATGTCCGCAGGATCGAATACCTGGAGGTCCCCAAGCCTGCCGTCCGGCCGGGCTGGGTCACCGTGAAGCTCCTGCGCTGCGGGCTGTGCGGCACGGACGTACACAACTATTATCTGGAAACGATCTTCGGCAAGGACCGTTATCCGTTCAATATGGGCCATGAGACCTGCGGCCTAGTCGATGAAATCGGCGAAGGTGTCGAGGGTTTCAATGTGGGCGACACGGTCGTGATCAATCCCTTCTGGACCTGCGGCGTCTGCCCGGAATGCCTCATGGGGCACAATAACAACTGCGAGCATCTGAACACCATCGGCCTGTCCGGTCCCAGCGGAAACAGCGAGTATACGATGGCACCCGCAGCGTCCGTCCTGAAAGTCACCCGGGATATCGACCCGACGCTGCTCGCGTTCACGGAGCCCCTCGGCACGCTGATCTACGCGATGGACAAGATCCGGCTCTCACCCGTACACGATGTCCTGATCCTCGGAGCCGGGGCCATCGGCACGCTGCTCTTCCAGATGCTCAAAAACGAGCATGTCAGGAGCCTCTCCGTCGGAGATATCGCAGACGAAAAGCTGGAGTTCGCGAAAAGCCTGGGCGCTGAGCGCGTCATCAATACCGCGAAGGAACAGGACGAGCGCAAATATGACGTCCTGATCGACTGCACAGGCGTCGCGCAGGAAGCGGAAAAGGATTTTGGGCGCATGAAGTTCGGCGGGCAGCTGCTCATCTATGGCGTATGTCCTATCGATTCCACCGTAACCTTCAGTCCGTTTGAGATGTACAAGAAAGACCTGTCGGTACACGCTGCCTTTGCCCTCAACCACTCCGCGTTCCAGCGCGCGCTTGCCATGATCGAGAGCGGGCGCATCGACGTGAAGCCGCTCGTCGCGGGCATCTACCCGGTCGGGAAGCTGGAAGAGTGCATCAAGATGGTCAAGGCCGGCAAGGTCAACGGCAAGATCGTGATCGACACCACCACGTTCTGATCGCCTATTGCGAACCATTACAGAAGGAATTTAATCTCACATGAAAACGATAAAGCCATTGCTGCTCGTGCTGCTTTGTGCAGCACTCACGCTCATCCCGGCCTGTGTGCTGGGTGAAGATACTCCGGATTATTCTCAGCCGGAAAACTGGGCCTACTTTGCCATCGGTGAAGAAAAGCATGCCGACCTGTTTCTGGTCTGCCCGACTGTTGACATGCTGGACGAGTACAACATGTCCATGACGGACGGATCCACAAAGGCATCATTTTTGGGTGCGCTGAACATGGAGCGCGGGATCTACGAAGAAACAACGCGGATGTATGCGCCATATTACCGCCAGGCCGCAATGAAGGTATATGACCTGGATGCGGCAGAGCGCGAGCCTTATATGGTCCTGGCCTACAGTGATGTGTCCGCCGCGTTCTCCTGGTATCTGGAAAACGAGAACGACGGACGTCCTATCATCCTTGCGGGCTTCTCGCAGGGCGCGGACATGTGCTACCGCCTGCTGGCCGAATACTTCAGCGACGATGAGCTTTTTTCTCAGCTCATTGCGGTATATGCCATCGGCTGGCCGTGCACGGAGGAGATGACCTTCCGTTATCCGCAGATCCGCCCCGCGCAGGCGGAGAATGACACCGGTGTTGTCATCAGTTTCGACTGTGAAGCGCCCGAGGTCACGGAGACCTTCATCTATCCAGCCGGCCAGAAAGTCTATTCCATCAATCCGCTCAACTGGCGTACGGACAACACACCTGCTGATAAGGCCGAGAACCCCGGTGCGTGCTTTACCAGCTATTCCGGCAAGATCAAAAGAGAGGAAGCCGCGCTCTGCGGCTGCTATCTGGACGAAACGCGCGGTGTGATCAAGGTCACAGATATCGCTGCCGCCGATTATCCGCCTGTCGTCCCCGGCCTTCCCGACGGTGCCTATCACATCTATGACTATCAGTTCTTCTTCCGCAGTCTGCAGATCAATGTCAATGTCAGGACCGAGCATTACCTGGAGGAAGCTTTGCTCATTGACAATGCAGCAGCAATGGATGTATTCATCGCAGCCGTTCCTGCTTCGTGAACGTATCATTATCATACACAGGAGGAATCATACCATGGGCGTGTTTTCCAAGTATCACCGTTTCCGTGAGGCAGGCGAAGCCGCCAACGTCAACAACGTAGAACGTT
This sequence comes from Clostridia bacterium, assembly GCA_017550305.1. Taxonomy (GTDB): domain Bacteria; phylum Bacillota; class Clostridia; order Christensenellales; family Aristaeellaceae; genus SFMI01. Next base: position 3,562 of record JAFZPO010000213.1, on the reverse strand, counting down.
TCGGCGAGCCGGTCCGCTCTCTGTTCACGACGACCAGAATCATCTCTGTACATCACAACATCACGGTGACAGACGAGCATGAGAATCCCGTATATTACGCGCGAAGCAAGTTTTTCTCGCTGCACGACAAGACGGACATCATTGATGCTGACAGTCATTTCATAGCACACATGGAGCGCAAGTTCTGGACGCTGCACCAGCGCCATTACGTCACGATGGCGGACGGTCAGAAATTTGAGCTGTCCAATGAGCTGTTTCATCTCATCAAGGACATCACCAACATCGAAGGTCTGGGCTGGCAGCTGCGCGGCAATATTCTCGGTCTGAACTTCGAGCTGTATGACTACACCGGCAGCATCATCGCAGTCATCAGCCAGAAGATGCTCTCCATTCATGACAAGTACTGCGTTGATATTTACATGCCCGAACAGGAAAAGATCGTCGTCGCGATCCTGATCACCCTGCAGCATATGATCCGGGACCGTCAGAACTCTTCCTCTTCCTCTTCCTTCTCTTCTTCGTCCTCGAATTAACAGGCTGTCAGCAGATACAGCGGGGCCGTACCGGCGCATGCCGGCACGGCCCGTTTTTCAGTTGGATCCTTCAGCCGCTTATTATTTGCTGCCGCGGGACTTGTAGTCCTCCTCGATGTCCGCCTTCCATTTGCTACTGATCGGGCGGTGCGCGCGCAGCGAGCAGACCGTTTCGGAAACGACTCTGTAATTGAGCTGCTGGCCCTTCTCATCGTTCACGAAATTCACGGCGCGGTCTGCGCCGATGCCGTAATGCGCGGCTGTCTCCACAGCGTCGATGTTCGCGCCCAGGAACAGGAATTCCCAGCCGTACTTTTCCTTCTGGCGCTTGACCATTGCCTTGACCTCATCGCTCGAGTAGCGGCGGCTCGCGTTCTCCATGCCGTCGGTCGTGATGATGAAGATCGTATGCTCCGGACGGTCCTCCTCACGGGCGTACTTGTGCACGTTCCCGATATGGTGGATCGCTCCGCCCAGCGCGTCGATCAGTGCCGTGCAGCCGCCGACATAGTACTGCTGGTTCGTCATCGGCTCGATCTTGCGCAGGTCGACACGGTCATGGATGACCACGCTGTCATTGGAGAACAGCACCGTGGATACCAGTGCTTCGCCTTCCGCGTTCTTCTGCCGCTCGATCATGCTGTTGAAGCCGCCGATCGTGTCTGCCTCAAGACCGCTCATCGAACCGCTCCTGTCAAGAATGAAAACCATTTCAGTCAGATTCTTTTTCATAAATAAAACCCTCCGCTCTGTTTTTTGATCGCAGGCCTCTTTCCTGCCTGCAACCGTATCATACATTGAGCGGAGGGTGCATAGGTCGCCCGTCAGGCGACAATTTCAGAACGTGCCGGAACCCAGCAGCGGCATGTCACGGTCGAAGAGTTCCTCGTTGATCTCATGGATATTGTACCTGCCGTTGACAATGAAATACTCGACGATGACATCAAACTTGCTGCTGTGCGTGATCGCGTACCCGGCCCTGCGCAGCAGGTCTTCCGTTTCATTCAGGTCCAGTTCCAGCGCGATGGCGAACGCGAAGGCAGTCGGCTTGCTCGGCTTGTATTGCGGATTGGAACGAATCTTGCTGAAGAGTTTCCTGTCCACGTTCGCGCGCTTGTAGCACTCGCTGTCCGTCATGCCCTTCGCGTCGATCAGGTCGAGCAGTGTTTCGGAAAAGCCCTTGTCGGTCTTTCTGAGCAGTTCGTCCAGGTCCGCTGCAGCATCGGGCGTAAGCATCGGTGCGGCAGCGCCGTATGAGATATTCTCGAGCGGAGCCATCAGCTCCAGTTCTTCCGTCATGGCAGCCTTTCGACGCCATGAGTATCTCCTGCTGTTTTCACGATAAGCATCCAGGTGCTCACCCACATACACGTCGTCAATGTATTCCTGGACATCGCGGAAGAGTTTCCTGCCGGCAACGAGCGATTCACGCCCGAAAACGACCAGGTAGACCGTCATGTCATTCTGCAGGAGGAACGCGCTGATCGTACTGACGGCGACAGAGATCGCCTCCTCGCGCGGATACCCGTAGGCGCCCGCAGAAATCAGCGGGAATGCGATCGTTTCGCACGCATGCTGTTTCGCAAGTTCGAGCGAGTTCCGGTAGCAGGCGGTAAGTGCCGCCTCTTCACCATGCGTGCCGCCCTGCCATACCGGTCCGACCGTATGGATCACGTACTTCGCGGGCAGGCGGTAGCCTTTCGTCAGCTTTGCCCCGCCCGTCTCACAGCCGCCAAGCGTGCGGCACTCCGTGAGCAATTCCGGTCCGGCCGCCGCATGGATCGCGCCGTCGACCCCGCCGCCGCCCAGAAGGCTGTTATTCGCGGCGTTCACGATGGCGTCCACTTTCATTTTGGTTATATCGTTACGTACGATCTCAAAAGGCATGCTTTCACTCTCCTGAATAATGTCATGTTCTGTTCTTCTGTTTCTATTATACAACGAAAACCCTTTCGAGCAAAGATACATCGGTTGTCATGCACGTACGTTGGGTATATACTGATACCAGACACAGGATCAATACGAAAGGACACAGGACGGATGGACAAAAGGGAATGGCTGCTCAGGACTTTCAGCGGTGAGGATACCGGGCGCGTACCCGCCGGCTTCTGGTTCCATTTTCTCAAGGGCAGTGAGCTGAGCGGCGGCATGCGGGACCCGTCCCTGATCGAGCGGAACCTCGAAGGGCACCGGAGATACAATGAAGCTTTCCACCCCGATTTCGTCAAGACCATGACGGACGGGCTGTTCTACCGGCCCATGGAGACTTTTCCCGAGATGCACTGTGCGCATGACCTGGCAGCGGTACGCCCGCTGAAGAGGGACCATCCCTACTTCAATGCCTCTGTGGAGCTCGCTCAGGGAATACGCCGGATCTTCGGCGATGATATCCTGATCTACTATAACATATGCGCACCTTTCCACCATGTGATCAAGAAATATTGCGGCACCAGCGTCATGAAGGAGCTGCCCTCCTGTATCATAGAAGATCCGGACGCCTTCCGCGTCGCGAACGATGCGCTGGTCGAAGACATGATCACGCTCTCCGAACGCGTGATCACTGAGGGGACCATGGACGGCATCTACCTGAGCCTGCATAATGACAACGTGTTCACGCCCGAACAGTATGCGGAGCATATCAAAGGCGGCGAGATCGCACTCCTGAAAGCGGTGAACGCGATCCGGCCGTACAATATCGCGCACATCTGCGGGTGTCTCGGACGAGTCAACAATTTTGATGTCTATAAGGATTATCCCGCGGCCGTCTTCAACTGGTCGCTGCACACGACACATCTTTCGATCCGCGAAGGCAGGCGCTTCTTTGACGCATGCACATGCGTCATCGGAGGGTTTGACCAAATTCCGGGCAGCACGCTCCACAAGGGCAGCCGCGAGGAGATCCGGAATTTCGTATTCGAACTTCTGGATCAGAACGGCAGCGCGGGCTTCGTGCTAGGCGCTGACTGTACGATCCCGCAGGATACACCCATTGAACACCTGATCTGGGCCCGCGAAGCCTGCAGGGAATG
>JAFZPO010000212.1 GCA_017550305.1 Clostridia bacterium | reverse complement strand
CTGCAGGGGCACGGAAACGCCCTTGCGCTGGATGATACCGGGGGCGTTGCGCTCAATGGGGCGCATCTCCTTGGTATCGGCATCAAGGTCGGAGCCGAACTGCGCGAAGGACTGCAGCTCACGGTACTGGGAGTACAGCAGCTTCAGGCTGCCGGCAACCTTCTTCATGGCCTTGATCTGCGCGTTGCCGCCTACACGGGAAACGGAAATGCCCGGGTTGACGGCCGGCATGATGCCGCTGTGGAATAGCTCGGACTCCAGGAAGATCTGGCCGTCCGTGATGGAAATAACATTTGTGGGAATGTAGGCTGACACGTCGCCCGCCTGCGTCTCAATGATCGGCAGTGCGGTGATGGAGCCTCCGCCGTAATCCGGATGCACGCGCGCGGCGCGCTCCAGCAGACGGGAGTGCAGATAGAATACGTCGCCCGGATAAGCCTCACGTCCGGGAGGACGGCGGATCAGAAGCGACAGTGCGCGGTACGCGACCGCATGCTTGCTCAGGTCATCATAGATGATCAGCGCGTCGCGGCCCTGATCCATGAAGTACTCTGCCATAGCGCAGCCGGAGTACGGCGCGATGTACTGCAGAGGCGCCAGCTCGCTGGCGGTGGCCGATACGACGATGGTGTAATCCATGGCGCCGGCCGCTTCAAGCGTATCCACCAGCTGCGCGACAGTAGAGCGCTTCTGGCCGATGGCCACGTAAATGCAGATAACGTCCTTGCCCTTCTGGTTGATGACTGTGTCGAGGGCAATGGCGGTCTTACCGGTCTGGCGGTCGCCGATGATCAGCTCGCGCTGACCGCGGCCGATGGGGATCATACTGTCGATGGCCTTGATGCCCGTCTGCAGGGGCACGGAAACGCCCTTGCGCTGGATGATACCGGGGGCGTTGCGCTCAATGGGGCGCATCTCCTTGGTATCGATGGCTCCCTTGCCGTCGATGGGCTGGCCCAGCGCGTTGACTACGCGCCCGATCATGCCTTCGCCGACCGGCACGGACACGACCTGGCGGGTACGCTCGACCGTATCGCCTTCCTTGATGCCCTCGTCGCTGCCCAGCATAACGATAGCCACGGAGTTCTCCTCCAGGTTCAGCGCCATGCCGTACTCGCCGTTGGGGAAGCGGATCAGCTCATTGGCCATGCACTGATCCAGGCCGCTGACACGCGCAATACCGTCACCGATCATGATGATCGTGCCGGTATCGCTTTGCGAGATCCTGTTCTCGTAATGCTTGATCTGCTCTTTTATGAGCTTGGAAATCTCTTCAGGTTTCAACTGCATCCTCTCACCGCTTTCAGTAAATGGCTCAGGTCTCGGCCGTCAGCGCCTGGCGGATCGTCTCCAGCCTGTGGCGCAGGGTATTGTCATAGCGCTGGCCGTTCATCTCCAGCAGCACACCGTCGATCACGGCGGCATCTACCTTTTCGGAGAGATGAACTTCGCTGCCTGTCATTTCACGCAGCTTCTCCATCAGCTTTGCACGCTGTTTCTCGTCCAGCGGCTTGCTGGTGGTGACTGACGCTTCCACGACGCTGTGGTCACGGTTGTAGCTTTCACGGTAGGCCGCTTCGCAGCCCTCGAACTCGTTCAGCGCGCCGCGCTCACAAAGAATCTTCAGGAAATTGAGCAGATAGGGGTGCACCTGGCCGCGCAGTGCGCTGTCCAGGATCCCCACGCGCTCTTCCTTGCCCAGCGACATGTTGGAAAGCAGGCGGAAGAAATCCGGCTCTTCCCGCAGGCACTTTTTCAGTTCCTGCAGTTCACTGAGCATATCGGCGGACAGGCCTTCCTCCGCACACAGTGCGTACAGACCGTCCCCGTATTCTCTGGCCAGCTCCGTCACGGCTTCTCACCCACGTTCCGGATAAAATCATCCACGTATCCCTGATGATCATCGGCGTTGATCTCACGGCCGACAACCTTGGAGGCAATGCTGACAGCCAGATCGGAGATCTCGCCTCTCACGTCAGACAGCATCTGGCGCTTCTCTTTCTCGATCTCCTCTTCTGCCTTCTGCTTGAGGTGGCTGGCCTGGCTGTTCGCCTCGGCCACGATGGCATCGCTGCGGCGCTGCGCCGTCTGCACGGCATTGCGCACCAGCCCGTCCGCTTCCTCACGGGCGGTGGCCATCTTCTCCTCATACTGCTGCTTCATGTCTTCAGCCGCTGTACGGCTCTCATCCGCGGCAGCATAAATATCCTCCACCTGCTGCTTGCGCTGGTCCAGCATCTTCTGCACAGGCTTGAACAGGAAGTGCTTAAAGACGAGGAACAGGATCAGCAGGTTGATCAGGGAGATCAGGATATCCCATATATTAACGGATATGATATCCAAAAACTGCATGATGGCTCCCTTTCAGATGAACAAGAATTACAGCAGACCTGCTGCCCAGCCGGTCAGGGCGTTCTTCAGGGCATTGATGAACAGGTTGGGCGCAACGAAGATCAGCAGGATGCCGATGACCAGACCGTACAGACCGGTCGTTTCAGCGATAGCGCAGCCCATGATCATGGTGCTGGTGACAGCGCCGCGGGATTCAGGCTGGCGGCCGATGGCTTCGCAGGCTTTGGAAACGGCGTTGCCTTCGCCGATACCAGGGCCGATACCGGCAATCAGGGCGAGACCGGCGCCGATGGCGCAGCCGGCAAGAATGATACCGATGGCAAGTTCGATCATAACGGGGAAACCTCCTTAATAGTGGTCCTAATCTATACTCAAGCAGGGCGCTGCCCTGCCAAGAGTCACTTAATCTTCGGCGGGCGCGCCGGTAGCGATATAGAGCATCGTCAGCATGGCGAAGATGAACGCCTGCATACAGCCGCTGAAGATGTCAAAGTAGATGGAGAGCACGGCCGGGATACCGATGCGCAGGAACGGGAAGCTGCCGAGGATGCCGGGCAGCCAGCCGAAGAGCATCTTGCTCACCGCCTGCAGTGCGTGTGCGACCAGCGTCGCGATGACCACGCCGCTCAGCACGTTGCCGTAATGACGGAAGCTCATGGAAATGGGCGTGGCAAACTCGCCGATCACGTTGAAGGGCATGAATACGGGGATCGGCTCGAAGAAGCCCTTGATGTACGGCCACAGGCCGCCCTTGAGCTTGTAATGCGTGATGAGAACGAAGACCAGGATCGCCCAGCCGGCAACGATGTTCATGTCCGAAGTCGGCGGGAACAAGCCCAGCATGCTGGACAGGCTCGAGAACGCGGAAAGGCCGAGAATGGCGGCCACGAACGGAGCAAAGCCCATGAAGCGTTTGCCCATGTTCTCACCGACCAGATTACTGACCTTTTCAACGACCCACTCCGCAACGACCTGGCGCTTGGAGTTGGGGACCACGGCGATGCCGTGGGTCAGGTACAGGCACAGTCCGAGCAGCGCGATGATCACGGCAGCAGAATTGACCTGCGCCTCTGTGATATACAGATCCTGCAGCGGCATGGGGATCGTCAGGTAGACCATGGCACCGGTAATAGAGATGCCCTCCTCGACCGGCTTGTTCACTACCTTGAGTGCAATAGCCAGGACAAACGGTACGATGATCATGGCCAGCAGCAATATATCTATGACCCGCGCCTTGGTTTTTTCGCTCATTGCGCGTTCTGCTCCTTTTTCATCATTAATCCTTCAATCGAAACGGTGATCCGCGGGAACAGCTGCACGATCAGTGCCGGGACCGGGTCAAAGCACGGAAGCTTGAACGCGATCGCCGCCATTACGACCAGCAGCAGCATGCGGCCTGTATAGGAAAGCTGCATTCGCTTTTTCGCCTGTTTTGCCTGCGGGCTCAGTTCCTGCTGCGGCGGCTCTTCCCCGTCCTCGGTCTCGGGCTCGGGAGGGAGCTGCACGCCGTTCATCTTTTCGGCGGCATGCTGCACGGTCAGGGCCATCAGAAAAAAGTTGCCAATGGCAAATACCGCACCCAGCAGCAGCCCCAGCAGCACTGTATAGTTGAAGCGGCCCAGGATCAGGTACACCCCTGCCGTCAGCACAGACAGGATGCCGACCCCTGCGGCGATCTTGCCCGTTTCCTGACGTACAGCCGGCTGTATCGTCACACTGCCCACTTCCTTTCCTATTGTATTCTATACGCAGAGCCCTCATTTGTCAACCGGACAAAGCAGTACAAAAACCGCGATTTTCCAAGCAAAAACGGCCTGCGTTGCCGCAGGCCGTGCAATGGATCCGGTCAGCCGTTTCCGCCCGGTGTCCAGAATTCGGAGACGACTCCGGTCTGGGGTACGATCCATACATCATACCCGTTCAGATAATCGCCTTTGATCGCCGCATCATCATAAAATTCGATAAGCCATCTGTAGTGTCCTTCGTAATCCATGCAGTAGCTGAAGAAGGCATGATACTTTTCAAGTTCCGCTTCATCCATGGGTACGCGCTCGAGCATGGCACGTTGCGCGATGGCCAGTGCCTCTTCCTGTGAGATAGCATCCGAAGCCGGGAGCGCATAGTCCAGTATGCCGCATTCCGCAGCATACTGTGCCTTTTCTTCCACCGTCCAGGCGTAGAAAGGACCAAGCTTGCTTTCCATCTCCAGCAGATGCTCTAACTGTTTTTCGCTCTTGTAGCGCTCCATGTATTCCTCGGGATCCTCGGTCAGGATGCGCTCACCGACAATCGCCACATGAAAGTCCAGATACACGAACCCCGGGTCTTCATGATAGACAGGATGGATCGTGACCAGCGTCCAGGAGAGCTCTGCGCCCAGTTCATCGTCCTCGTACTTTTCAGCGACGATCTCATATTTCTCCCGCTCCTCTGCCTCCGGGAACGCGGACAGGAAGGTCTCCCAGGCCAGGTCAATCACGTTTGCATCCTCTTCCATGCCGCGGAAGCGGCCGTGCTCCGTATAATACCAGATGCTTTCAAGCTCCTCCGGATCGATGGGATCCGGCTCAGGATTAACAGTATCACTTTCGTACTCGCGCACGATATTCCCCTGCTGGTCAAAGGTCACACCGCAGTCCCTGTATCCCGGCTTCAGGTTGAAGCGGAAGCGCCACAGATGCGTCTCCGGCTCTTCGGGCATATAGTACAGCGCTTCGAAATAGCTCCTGATCATCCCGTCCGCCACACCAAACTTTTCCTTCACATACGCCTTTGCAAACTCATATGCATCCCTTTCGCTCATGTCGCCTTCGCCGGGCAGGATGTTCACCGCGAGGTCACGGTCAAAAGGATAGCTCTGGCGGAACTGGGATACCTGCGCTGCCTGCTCCAGCGTCCATTCGTTGCTGTCCCCGTATCTGTCATAGAAATCGGAAAGGATCTCGATATATTCCATATAGCTGACTGTCTGGCCCGGCTGGATCATGTCAAACGCCTGGGGCAGGACACTCGCTTCCAGCGCCTGTGTCTCAGCGTCCAGCTCCACGCTTTCCAGCGTCAGGTATCCGTACTGGCCGTTTGCAAGGCGCACATGCCAGAAGGCGTCATAGCGCCCGATAAGCGTCACGGCATCACCGCTGCGCACGCTCGTCAGCACCGATGACTGCAGGTCACACCCCGCATACAGGCTCGCATACCCGGTCAGGGCGGTCGCGGAGACCGTGCCTTGCGGAAGCGTTGCCACGTCCCCGATCATCTCATCCGCAAATGTCAATGCCGTCAGCGGGATCCAGCCCTCAGCATTGCCGCGCCCGTCGCTGCCCACCTGCACATGTGCCCAGTAGATCATGGCGGCATCCGTCAGCGTCGGGGTGTTGTTCCCGCAGTAGTGAAGTTCTGTCACGGTCACTTCAGTGCCGTTGAAGCAGGTGCCCATGGGCCATTCGTAGTCCGTGGTTATTGAAGTGATGTTCGCCGACGCACCCAGGGCGTTATTGACATACGCGCGCCGAGGCAGGCTGCTCTCCAGCGAAGCCGTAGAAGCATTGGCCAGGATCAGGCTGTGGGTGTAATATCCAAACGCTTCATACCCATTCGCGACCGCGCTCAGCATCAGCGGCACGCCGCCGCGCGGCGTCATATAGGCACGCCAGTCCGCAACCGAAGGCTCGGTGTCAGGCCATTCATACGTCACCGCAAGATCGACGATCGCCGTCTCATATGTCTCGCCGCCGTAGGTCACTTCACGGCGGACATAGTCAGTCACTTCATAGGGGCGGTACATTTCACTTCCGCCCTCGCGCACGTCGCAGAACAGCTTTACCGCAATACGCTCTGCTTCCTCTGCGCTCAGATAGTCGCCTTCTTCATCAAACAGGCTGCCCAGGCTCTCTTCGCCGCCGCGCACTTCGGGCGGATCCGAGGCCTGCTTGAGCCCCGCCTCACCGGCAAAGGCCACGCTGAATACCACGGTAATGATCAAAACTGGGATCAGCAGCAGTACGCCGAGTCTCCGGCGCTGCATGCTCATAACGGACATAATCCGGTTCTTCATACCCTTCTTTCCTCCGTAGAATGTCGTGGACAGGGCTGTGCGCCGCCCGCTCTGGCGGCGGATCACAGCCACGATGGTTTCGGAATAGTAGGCGCGCGCATCCAGATCCTGGCCGCGCACCACACGCTCGTCACAGGATGCCTCACAGGCATATTCCAGCCCGCGGCGCATCAGATAGATCAATGGATTGTACCAGTGCAGGCTGACAGCCAGCATCATCAGGAATTTGTATACCAGGTCCCCGCGCTGCCAGTGCGTCAGCTCGTGCCGGAGCACCAGGCGCAGTTCAGGCAGGTTCAGCATCTCATCAGGGAGCAGGACGGCAGGACGGATCAGGCCAGCCAGCATCGGCGTGTCCGCTATGGGACACACATAGAGCGGCGGCTTCCTTTTCATGCCCATCTCGGCCGCTACTGTTTCATACAGCGCCTTCGTGCGCTCCTGCGGAGCCTTCCGCCAGCGGCGGATGCTGTGCAGGAAACGGATGTGCCGGATCAGCTGGACAGCCAGTACCGCCAGTACGCCTGAAGCATATATGGCCAGCAGAATGCTGCCAAGAGAGAGCGTCATGCCCCTCCCTGGCTCAGCCGTCGTTTCACGGACCTGCGGACTTTCCAATGCAGGCAGCTGTGCCTGTCTCTCCGGGACTTCCGCGCTTCGCTGGACGAGCGGACGCGCCACCGTCTGCGTCACCTGCGGTGCGACGGTCACAGGGACAGTTCTCGCAAAAGGCCGAAACGGCACCAGCACGGCAATCAGTACGATCAGCCAGGCAATGTACACGCTGCGCGCGCTCGCCTTTCTGCGGAGCAGAGCGGTCAGGGCCAGCGCCGTGCCGATCGCCGCGGATGCGGTAACGGCAAAGCCCAGCAACCGCAAAAGCAGCGTGCTCATTTCGTTCCCTCCCCGCGCGCCTTACGGATCATCTCGCTCAGTTCGTCCAGATCCTTTTCACTCAGCTTATCCCCTGCCAGCGCCGCGATCAGGCTGGATACGCTGTTGCGGTGATAATGCCCCAGAAAAGTCTCCGTTTCCATCTGCAGATATTCTTCACGCCCGATCACAGGCCAGAAGGCGCGCTCCCGGCCGCCGGTGCGTTCCACTCGCAGAAAGCCGCGCTCAGTCAGCCGCGCCAGCAGCGTGACCATGGTCTGTACCTTCCAGCCCCTGTCGCGACCGATCAGGTCCATCAGCATCCCGGTCGTCACCGGCGGCTCCTGGTCCCAGATCGTCTGCATCACATCAAACTCCGCATCGGGCAAACGCTGTGCTTTCATTTCGTTGTTCCTCCATACGCGTATTAAGACACCGTGTCTTACAATGTATATACTACACGGTGTCTTACAAGATGTCAATACGTATCCGGATCTTGTTACAATTGTTAACGAAAAAGACCGGCGGTGGAGCCGGTCTTCGAAAAGAGGTATATCTTGTTTTACTTGAGCATGCCTTCGAGCCAGCAGTCAGGAGCCTTAAGGCCCATGAGCTGCAGCACGGTCGGGGCTACGTTGGCCAGACCGAACTTGCCTTCCTTCAGTTCGCAGCCTTCCTCGCACACGATGAACGGGACGGGATTGAGGCTGTGAGCAGTCTTGGGCTGCAGGGAGCCATCCTTGGCCTTCTGCAGCATCTCATCGCTGTTGCCGTGGTCGGCAGTCACGAGCAGGATGCAGCCATGCGCCTTGCAGGCTTCCCATACGCGGCGGAGCTCCAGGTCAACGCTCTCGACGGCAATGCGGGTCGCGTCCATGTTGCCGGTGTGGCCGACCATGTCGCCATTGGGATAGTTGCAGCGGATGAAGCCGTACTTGCCGCTCTCGATCGAGGCGATCACCTTGTCAGTGACTTCGGCGGCCTTCATCCAGGGTGCCTCGTCAAAGCTGCGGACATCGGAG